>JAVFAE010000014.1:0-17931 GCA_034002605.1 Weeksellaceae bacterium
TCTCAATTTAAAGACGAATTGGTGAAAATGGTTTGGGATTTAACACAAAAAGTAATTCGAGGTGTACATAAAACCATTGAATTAAAAGAAGAAAAACCGGAGGTTACAAAAGAAAAAAGAACTAAAAAAGAAACCAATTGGTCAGAAATTTCGTGCCCAAAATGTAAAAATCACTCTTTGATTCAGGGAAAAGCAGCTGTTGGCTGTACAGATTTTAAAAACTGTCAATTCAAAATTCCGTTTGAGGTTTTTGGAAAAAAATTGAGTGAAAAACAATTGTTGGATTTAATTAAAAAGGGAAAAACCTCTAAATTAAAAGGGTTTAAAGCTCATCCGGAAGATAAGAGCGAAGGAGTTTTGAGCCTGAATTCTAATTTTGAAATCGTTTTACAGTAGATTTTAACTGTTTTTTAATTGGGAAATTGTGTGCAAAGGATTTTCGGAATTAAAAACAGAACTTCCCGCAACTAATACGTCTGCACCTGCTTGTGTAAGTTGAGCAGCATTTTCAATATTGACTCCACCATCAATTTCAATAAGTGCAGAAGCATTCCTTTTAGCAATTAATTCAGCCATTTGTGCTAATTTCCGATAAGTATTTTGAATAAATTTTTGACCACCAAAACCAGGATTAACACTCATGATTAAAACCAAATCAATGTCTTGAATAATCTCATCTAAACAGTGAACAGCTGTGTGAGGATTAAGTGCAACGCCGGCTTTCATTCCTTCATCTTTAATGGCTTGTAGAGTTCTATGTAAATGATTACAAGCTTCATAATGAACGGTCAAAATGTCGGCACCGGCAGCTTTAAAGTCTTTAATATACCGTTCCGGCTGAACAATCATTAAGTGAACATCCATGATTTTGTCCGTTTTTTCATTAATCGCTTTGATAACCGGCATTCCGTATGAAATATTAGGAACAAAAACACCGTCCATTACATCCAAATGAAACCATTCAGCCTCACTTTGGTTGAGCATTTCTATATCTTTGGATAAATTTGAAAAATCAGCAGCTAAAATTGAAGGAGCTATAATCGGCATAATTTTGTGTGTTTGTACAAAGATAAATTTATTTATAAAAGGTTTAAATTTTATTTCGCTAACTTTCGGAAGATTTTGAAAAAATGAAAGAAAATCTGATAATCAGTTTTGTTGAATTTGATATTCAATGGGAAAATAGTATAAAAAACCGTAGTTTTTTGGATGAATTATTGCAAAATCATTCTACTGATGTTGTGATTTTACCCGAAATGTTCACTACCGGATTTTCTATGAATCCCGGGCAATTTGCGGAAGATACTTTTGGTGAAACTTTTCAATGGATGAAACAAAAAGCCAAAGAAGGAAATTTTGCTATTTGTGGAAGTATTCCCACTCGTGAGAACAAAAAATTTTATAATCGGCTTTATTTTGTAACGCCTGATGAACACTACTTTTATGATAAAAAGCATTTGTTTGGTTATGGAAAAGAAACCGGAGTTTATTCGCCCGGAAAAGAAATTATTTCAGTTGATTATTTAGGTTGGAAATTTCGGTTAATCGTTTGTTATGACTTACGTTTTCCGGTTTGGTGCAGAAATACGGATGAGTATGATGTATTAATTTGCCCGGCAAGTTGGCCAACAGTTCGGATTGAGGCATGGAAAACTTTGTTGAAAGCAAGAGCTATTGAGAACATGGCTTATGCTGTCGGAGTAAATCGAATTGGAACGGATGGATATAAGTTGGAATACAATGGAAATTCAAAAATTTTTGATGCTGTTGGAGAAGAGGTAGTTCCCATTATTTCTAAAGATTTCATATTTCAGACTGAACTGTCAAAAACAAATTTAAATAAAATCAGAGAAAAATATCGCTTTCTGGACGATAGAGATAGTTTCCAAATTCATTAAATTCCTTATTTTTGCCTACTTAAATAAATCAATGAAAAACATAAGGAATTTTTGTATTATCGCACATATTGATCACGGTAAAAGCACTTTAGCCGACCGATTGTTACAAATTACAAAAACAATTACTGAACGGGAGTTACAAGCGCAAACTTTGGATGATATGGATTTGGAGCGCGAACGGGGGATTACAATTAAATCACACGCTATTCAAATGGAATATGAATTAGATGGAGAAAACTACATTCTAAACCTTATTGATACGCCCGGTCACGTTGACTTTTCTTATGAAGTTTCTCGTTCGATTGCTGCTTGCGAAGGCGCATTGTTAATTGTTGATGCTGCGCAAAGTATTCAGGCACAGACAATTTCAAATTTATATTTGGCATTGGAAAACGATTTAGAAATTATTCCGGTTTTAAATAAAATTGATTTGCCCAGCGCCAATCCGGAAGAAGTAACCGATGATATTGTTGATTTATTAGGCTGTGATCCTGATGAAGTTCTACGAGTAAGCGGAAAAACAGGAGAAGGTGTAGAAAATCTTTTGAGAACCATTATAGAAAAAGTTCCGGCTCCTTCCGGTAATCCGGAAGCACCACTTCAAGCTTTGATTTTTGACTCAGTTTATAATCCATTTCGGGGAATTGAAGCTTTTTTTAAAGTAATAAACGGAGAGATTCGAAAAGGACAAGAAGTCAAATTCATGGCAACCGGGAAAAAATATGGTGCCGATGAAGTAGGAACTTTAAAACTGAAACAATTAGAAAAAAAGGTAATTAAAACCGGTGATGTAGGTTATATTATTTCAGGAATTAAAGATGCCAGCGAAGTAAAAGTTGGCGATACAATTACATCAGCTGAAAACCCGGCAGATAAACCTATTGAGGGATTTGAGGAAGTAAAACCTATGGTTTTTGCCGGAATTTATCCGGTGGATAATGAGGATTATGAAGAATTGAGATTTTCAATTGAAAAATTACGTTTGAATGATGCTTCTTTAACTTTTGAACCGGAATCTTCTGCTGCTTTAGGATTTGGATTTCGATGTGGATTTTTAGGAATGTTGCATTTGGAAATTATTCAGGAACGTTTGGACAGAGAATTTAACATGAATGTTATTACAACCGTTCCTAACGTTTCGTATCACGCATATACTGAGAAAAATCCAAATAAAATGATTTTGGTAAACAATCCTTCGGAATTACCGGATCCATCTGGATTAAATCGTGTGGAAGAACCTTATATCCGTGCGGCAATCATTACCAAATCGGATTTTATCGGTCAAGTGATGACTCTTTGTATTGAAAAACGTGGTATCCTCATCAATCAGAACTATTTAACTCAACATAGAGCAGAATTAATTTTTGAATTGCCTTTGGCAGAAGTTGTTTTTGATTTTTATGACCGTTTAAAATCCATCTCAAAAGGATATGCTTCTTTTGATTATTCACCTTTGGATATGCGTCCTTCCAAATTGGTGAAGGTTGATATTTTAATCAATGCAGAACCGGTAGATGCTCTTTCGGCATTAATCCATGTGGACAATGCATATTCTATCGGAAAAAAAATGTGTGAAAAATTGAAAGAATTAATTCCAAGACAACAATTTGACATTCCGATTCAGGCAGCAATCGGTGCAAAAATTATTGCCCGGGAAACCATTAAAGCTTTACGAAAAGACGTAACGGCTAAATGTTATGGTGGTGATATTTCCCGAAAACGAAAATTATTAGAAAAACAAAAAGCAGGAAAAAAGAAAATGCGCCAGATTGGACGGGTTGAAGTTCCTCAATCCGCTTTCTTAGCCGTTTTGAAGCTGAATGATTAAAGTTTTTTTATAGATTAAAATCGAATTAATAAGCTTTGAAAGGAAATTTCATAAGAAAAATCAGGAAATAAAATCCAATGAAAATATTTTTTGGCACGTAGTTTGTTATAGTACTATCAGATTTAGTAAAATAAATTGTTCTCATGTGTTAATTAAGATTAAAAGCCCGTTCGCAAGAACGGGCTTTTTTTCTTATTGTTTTTTCATAAAAGATTCGGCTTTTTCTACCATATTTTTAGAACCACAGAAGAAAGGAACTCTTTGATGCAGGGATTCCGGTTGAATATCTAAAATAGGACGGAATCCGTCGGTTGCTTTTCCGTTTGCTTGTTCTGCTAAAAATGCAATAGGGTTACATTCGTACAACAAACGTAGTTTTCCGTTTGGGCTTGTGGTGCCGGATGGATAAATATAAATCCCGCCTTTAATCATATTTCTATGAAAATCAGCACATAAAGAACCGATGTAACGAGAAGTATAAGGCCGGTCTTCTTCTTCTTTTTGGCAATATTTAATGTAATCTTTTACACCTTGGGGAAACAAAGTGTAATTCCCTTCATTTACCGAATAAATATGACCGTCTTCAGGAATTTGTAAGTTAGGATGTGATAAATAAAAAGTTCCGATTTCAGGATTTAAAGTAAAACCGTTTACGCCGTGTCCGGTGGAATAAATCAGCATAGTAGAACTTCCGTAAATTACATATCCGGCAGCAACCTGTGCATTTCCTTTTTGTAGAAAATCTTCTATTTGAACCGGAGTTCCTTCGGGTGTAATTCGTCTGTAAATAGAAAAAATAGTTCCGACGGAAACATTTACATCAATATTGGAAGAACCATCCAATGGGTCAATGAGAACAATGTATTTGCTTTTTTCAGAGTTGATTCGGTTTTCAATCCGGATGAAATCTTCATTTTCTTCCGAGCCGATTCCACAAACTACTTCACGTTGAGAAAGCGTTCGGATGAATACTTCATTGGCAAAAACATCTAATTTTTGTTGTTCTTCACCTTGCACATTTTCTGAACCGTATTTTCCCAAAATATCAACCAATCCGGCTTGATTTACTTTGTGATTTACGATTTTTGTGGCCAATTTTATGGAACTGAGTAAACGCGTTAGCTCACCGGATGAATATTTGAAATCTTTCTGATTTTCAATGATGAATTCACCCAAAGTTTGACCTGCTTCGACTTTCATTTTTCTTTGTTTTTGTTGAGTCTCGCAAATATACAATTTCTTACTCGTTCCTATTGAAAAAACTATTTGTTCCGAAAAAAACAAATAAAAAAACACATAGAAAGAATTTATTGCTTAATTTAGTAATAAATTAAACCTTTCATACGATGGAAAATAAATCACTTTCAAAATCAATTATCATTGGCATTTCACTTTTAGCAGGACTTTTCTTACTTGGTTTTTTTATTTTTAAAGGACTAAAAACATTTAGCGATAAAGACCGGGTAGTAACGGTAAAAGGATTAGCTGAAATGAATATGACCGCAACTTCTGCTTCTATTTCTCTGAATTTTTCATTTTCAAGCGATAATTTACAACTCATTATGGAGCAATCCGATACGAAGAAAAAAGCAATTATGGATTATCTAATTTCTATTGGCTATGATAAAAGTGATATTACAGTCAATCATACGGATTTAATCGATCGCCAGACTTATTACGAAATGCAATGGGAAAATGGCAGGCAAGTTCAAGTAAAAATCAATCGTTATACGGTTACAGAAAGCTTGAGTATTCAGTCAAAAGATGTAAAAACGACAGAAGACCAAACGGCACAAATAAAATTGGATTTGATTAGTAAAGATTTGACAGCCAATCTAAATACAAATTATACTTTTCCGGAATTGAATTCAATTAAACCTCAATTAATAGCGGAAAGCACTAAGAATGCTCGAATTGCAGGCGAACAATTTGCTAATGATTCACAAGCAAAATTAGGAAAAATTAAAACGGCTTCCCAAGGACAAATTACCATTGCCGGAAGATATTATTATGGAGAGGAGGGGAGTGAAGCTCCGCAAGAACCTTATATACAAAAAGCACGGGTAGTTAGTACCATTGTTTTCTTTTTGGAGTAATCAAAAGATTTATAAATCTTAGAAAATATTACACACTACTTTCTATCAAAAAAAAGCAGACTCAAAAGTCTGCTTTTTTATAATTATAAACTTGGATTTATTTAAAATCGTCGTCGCTTACTCCTTCATCAAAAATTGCATTTTTCAGAGTAAATGCCATTGGGAAACCTGCATCCATGTCAATTTTCTCAGGAAGTAAAATGCCGTTGTGTTCTTTGTAATCATTGAATACAACTGTTTGAGTAAAGGTTTGTCCTTGATTTTCAATTGTTGTAACTATACCTAATTTCAATCCGGTTTTGGTGTCATAAAAACTTCGTTTATCACCATCAATCAATACATAAGCTTCTTTTCCTTCAAAATTTTCAATTCCACCTAATTGAATTTCTTCTTTTTTACTATAAGCCAATTCTGGAACGATGAAAGCACTTTCATATAAATGTGCATTGATTTCCTCTTCGGTTAAATCCATTTTTTGACCTTGTTGTGCATTGTAACCTTTTTCTCCGTCAAAAACTGATTTTTGAAGTTCCATTCCCATTCCGCTTACTAAGACTAAACTTTTACCATCATTGGTGGCAATACTTTTCAGATTTAGTTCCATTCCCTGAACAGATGCGGTATAATTGGTTGTTAAAGATTTAACGGCTAACAATTTGTCTTTTCCGCCAATTGCTTGTAAATAGCTGTCCAAAACGGTTTGAACCGTTATATCTGAACCGGCTTGTTTCTGTTCCGGTTTAGAAGTTGGATTTCCAAATCGGTCAAAATAATTGATTTTATAACCTAATTTTTCCAATGAAGGCAATATGTCGGATGCTTTTCCAACTACTAAAATACGAGCATTGTCATAGCTGAAATATTTTTTAGCAGCGGCTAATACTTGATCAATTGTTACAGCATTGATATTTTGAATATAATTTTCATAAAAATTTGCCGGTAAACTTTGAGTTTGAGTAACTAAAGCCTGACGAGCAATGAATTCCGGTTTTTCGGCATCCATTACAAAATTCCCGATTAATCCGGCTTTTACAGTTGCTAACATTTCAGCATCTACTTTTTCAGTTCGGATTCGTTTTAATTCTTTTAAAGATTCTACTACGGCAGAATCGGTTACTTCATTTCGTACAGATGCACCGGCTTTGAATTTTCCTACATATTTTCTTGCACTGATAGAAGAACGGGCACCGTACGTCCAACCGTGTGCTTCACGTAAGTTCATGTTCAGATAACTATTGAAGTCTCCACCGAAAATACGGTTAGCTACTAAAACTGCAAAATAGTCACTATCCGTCATTTTCAAGTGAGTAGAACTTAGTATAGCAACTTCCGATTGAACTGCATTAGGCATATCTACGAAATTAATCTCGGTTTTAGCAATATTTACAGGATTGGAATAAGTACTTTTTGGTAGATTTCCTTTTTTCCATTTTTTAAAGTTTTGTTCAACTAATTTTTTCACTTCAGAAAATTTCACATCACCTACGATGATTAAATAAGCGTTATTTGGAACAAAATAGGCGTTATAGTGTTTCTTAACATCATTTAATGTTAGGGTTTTAAGTTTTTCTTCTGTTACAAACTCACCAAATGGATGATTTCCACCGTAAACCAAGACATTTTCAACTCTTTGAGCATTTTCAGAAACACTTTTTTCTCCGGCTTTTAATCCATCAATTGAACGGGAAATTTCCGCCTCAAAATCACTTTGTGTAAATAAAGGATCAGTAGCACCTTGTGCCATTAATTCCAAAGTTCTTCCGAAGTATTGTGACAAAGTATTGGCAGAAGCACCGGATGAATGGAAATAAATAGAAGACCCCATAAAGTCGATTTCTTCTTGGAATTTTTCTTTGGATATTTTGGAAGTTCCATTTCCAATAAGACCCCCGGTAATAGCGTCTATTCCTTTTTTATTTCCTTCCGTAAACGGTGGATTATCCAAGCTCAGTGTGATGGAAACTCGTGGTAATTTGTGGTTTTCTACCACCATAACTTTTAATCCGTTTTTAAGTTCAAAAGTTTGTGGTTTACCAATATTTACTTTTGGTGAAGGTCCAGGTTTAGGCTGTGATCTGTCGATTTGGGCATGTACTCCGGAAGCTAAAAACACCATAATTATTATATAAATTAAATTTTTCATTCTAATTGTTTTGATTTTAAACGATTATTTTTTTTCAGGACCGTATTCCAACACTAAGCGTTGGTTGTCGTTCAAATATTTTTTTGCTACATCTCTGATTTCTTCTCGTGTAATGGAGCGGTAAATGTCCATTTCCGTATTAATCAAGTTGATGTCGCCGTATAACATGTAGTATTCAGCTAAACTGTGTGCTACACCTTCTAAATTTGAATTGGAATTTACGAATTGATTTTCCAATTTATTCAATAGTTTTTGGTATTCTCTTTCAGAAATTAATTCAGTTTGTAATTTATTTATTTCAGTTGAAAAATCATTAACTAAATCATCCAAAGAAGTATCTCCCAATGGAAGAGCAAAAATGAAATAGGTGCCGTAATCCTCTTGACTGTAATTGAAAGAGGAAACTTGTAAAGCCTTTTTCTCGTCGTCAACTAATTTTTTGTATAAACGAGAGCTTTTCCCATCGCTTAAAATCATAGAAATCATATCCAAAACACGAGCGTCTCTTGTTTTCATCGATGGAGTCCGATAAGCAGAAATAACCATTGGTATTTGAACGTTCGGATCTTCCCAACTTGCTCTGATTTCTTTGGTAATTGGAGCTTCTTCGTATTGTTTTTTCGGTGTAACCGTTCCCTTTTTAATCGGTCCGAAGTAGTCAGCAATCCATTTTTTAGCTTCTGCTTTGTCAAAATCACCTGCTACGACCAAAACAGCATTATTTGGAATGTAAAACTTATCAAAAAAAGCTAAAAACTCATCCAATTTGGCAGCATCTAAATGTTCCATTTCTCCAATAGTTGTCCAACGATACGGATGGTTTTTAAACATATTTTCTTTCACTGCTTTCAGAATGTTTCCATAAGGTTGATTATCAACTCTTAATCGTTTTTCTTCTTTTACGACTTCATTTTGAGTATCCACTCCAATTTGGTTGATAACCGGGTGCATTAAACGCTCTGATTCCATCCATAAGCCTAATTTTAAGCTGTTTGAAGGGAAGACTTCATAATAGTAAGTACGGTCATCTGTGGTGTTGGCATTATTTCTACCTCCATTGGATGAAACAATTTTAAACCATTCTCCACGACCGATATTTTCAGTTCCTTCAAAAAGTAAGTGTTCAAAAAAGTGGGCAAATCCGGTTCTATCCGGTTGCTCATCTTTGGCTCCTACATGGTACATAACCGAAGTTACAACCACCGGAGCTGAGTGGTCTTGATGTAAAACCACATGTAATCCGTTCGGCAAATCGTATTCTTCAAATTCGATTTTTTGGGCATAGGATTTTGCCCCTAAGATTCCCATCATTGCGAACATAATTCCAATCTTTCTCATATTTCTATTTTGTTAATACTTTATTATTTGTACATCATTTTTTTATTTTGTTACAAATTCACCAAAAAGAATTTATTTACCAAATTAATTGTACTTCAAATATATATTTAGTCAACTTTTCAGAATTGTTTTTTAGATTTTTCATGATTTCTACATTATGAATTCCCCGGGTTTCAATTGGATATTCGATTTTTAATTCCTGAAATTTCATTTCTTTTCCTTCCGGATTAATGATTTTAATTTGTGCAAAATCAGATGAATCGATAGAAGAGATTTTTAAATTTAATTTACGTGCAGTATCAGTATCAAATCTAAATACGGTTTTTTGATGTGCCAAAAGAACAGAGTCGGATTTTGCCTTTCCATATACAATCTTCAATAGAACAGAATCTGTTTTTTCTGGAATTCTTTTTGTTTCTGATTGAATTTCCGGCTGAATTCTCACTTTTTCTTGTGAAACCTCAGGTTGGGAAGATTTTATTTTTTCTTTTTTTAGTTCGGCGACATATTCCTTTTTGTTAAAATCTTGAGGAAGTGCAATTGGAACATTAGGTTTCATTTCACAAGAAATAATGCCTAAAAGTGCAATTCCCAAAATCAGATTAAAACGCATGAAAATTTTTTGAGTAAAATTATAAAAAATCCTGTAATTTTAGAGAATGTTAAATTTTAAAGTAGAAGGAAAAGGAAATCCTGTGGTTTTAATCCATGGTTATTTAGAAAATATGCAAATGTGGGAAGATTATGCAAAGCAACTCTCCAAAGATTTTCAGGTAATTCGAATGGATTTGCCCGGGCATGGGGATTCGGCAGTTTTAAATGAAATTCACTCAATGGAATTAGTTGCAAGAGAAATCAAAGAAGTATTGGATTTTCTGAAAATCACAAAGACCTTAGTGGTTGGACATTCAATGGGAGGTTATGTGAGCTTGGCTTTGACAGAACTTTTCCCGGAAAAAGTAAAAGCATTGGTTTTGATGAACTCTTCTTCACTTGCAGATTCGGAAGAGAAAAAAGAATTGCGTTTAAGAGCGATTGAAATGGCAGATAAAAATCAGGAAACTTTGGTTAAAATGAGTATTCCTTTGTTGTTTAATGAGCATAAATTGGAGGAATTAAAAACAGAACGGGAATTTGCAAAAAAAATGGCATTGGAAACTTCTTTAAAAGGTGTGAAATCAGCTTTAAGAGGAATGCGAATCCGACCGGATAGAACTTTTATATTACATGATTTTTCTGGAGAAATTAAAATTATCTTAGGAAAGTACGACCGAACAGTTCCGGCTGAGAATTTTAAAAAAGAAATTCCAAATCGGGAAAATATTTCAGTTTTGGAATTGGAATGTGGTCACATGGCTTATTTGGAAGAGCCGGAAAAAACATTGGAAAGTTTGAAACAATTTGCAATAAAAGTTTTTTCATGAGAGTTTGATTTTTTGTTGCATACTTTTTCAACTATTTATAAAAACGAGAAAAATAATATATCGTTTTGTTTTTCAATAAAAAAGTCTAATTTTGCTTTAAGGTTTCCAATTTATTTGAAATATGATTTTCATTGAATTGAAAGTAAGTTTAACTTGCAGATTCACAAACAATTAAAAACAGAATCTACCGGATAAATGTTTATAAATGGACATAGACCCCTTACTTTGTTTTGTACTTGCAACTGAGGCAAGTACTTTGATTTCTGATATTTCTGTTTGGAAATTACTTCTTACTGTCGCATTGGTTTTATTAAATGCTTTTTTTGTAGCATCGGAATTTGCTATTGTTAAAATCCGGATGTCACAGATTGAAATCCGCACAGATTTAAATCCTAATTTAACCAAAACGGCAAAAACCATTGTTAGTAATTTAGATGCTTATTTGGCAGCTACTCAACTGGGTATTACTTTGGCTTCACTTGGATTAGGTTGGGTTGGAGAAGGAGCAATTTCACCAATTATAGTAAAAATTCTTGCTGTTTTTAATTTAACCGGTCCGGGATGGGAAGCAACAGCGGGGAGTATAGCTCTCTGGGGTGCATTTGGTGTGATTACGATTTTGCATATAGTTTTTGGGGAATTAGCACCAAAATCTTTGGCAATACGTTATCCGTCTAATGCGACTTTTGCCGTAGCTTGGCCGTTGCGGGTATTTTATATGATTTTCAAACCGGTTATTTGGTTGATGAATGGTTTTGCTAATTTTTTCCTGAAATTAATCGGAATAAAACCGGTTCATGGTTCGGAAATTCACTCTGAAGAAGAATTAAAAATGCTTATTACCGAATCTCAGGAAGGAGGAGCAATTGAAGAAACAGAACGGGATTTAATTCAAAATGTTTTTGAATTCGATGATCGTAGAGTGAGTAATATTCAAACCTTACG
The DNA here is from genome assembly GCA_034002605.1 of Weeksellaceae bacterium. Classification (GTDB taxonomy): domain Bacteria; phylum Bacteroidota; class Bacteroidia; order Flavobacteriales; family Weeksellaceae; genus Moheibacter. Next base: position 11,673 of record JAVFAE010000014.1, read on the forward strand.
AAAGAATGTTTCGGCAGTTGAAGTGGGGACCACAGTAAAAGAAGCAATTGATTATGCTATTAACGAAGGTTATTCGCGCTATCCGGTTTATGAAGAGAATTTGGATAATATTAAAGGGATTTTATATACCAAAGATTTGGTGAAATTGACTTTAGAAAAGCCGGATGAAACTAATTTTATCAGTATTTTAAGAAAACCACTTTTCATTTCCGAAAATTATAAAATCAAGAATTTATTGAAGCAATTTCAGAAAAAACGTATTCAAATGGCAGTAGTAACCAATGAAATTGGTGAATTAACCGGAATCGTGAGTATGGAAGATATTTTGGAAGAATTAGTAGGTGAAATTCAGGATGAATACGACAATGAAGACCCGATTGTAATTAGTTTTGGCGAAGGAATTTATTCGGTTAATGCGCACAGTAGTTTATCGGATATTAACCGTCTTTTGCCTTATCGCTTTGAAGAAAGTGACCATTATGACACACTTTCCGGAATGTTGGCTGAAACTTTTTCTGATCAAGATTTAAAAGCTGGAGATATTCTGGATTTAAAAGACTATCAGGTAAAAATCATTAAAATGTACCGAAATTCTGTGGAAAGAGTGGAATTAACTTTGACGCACGTTTTGCCTGAAGAAGAAACGGAATAGAAATTAATGTGCTTCTAACCAATTCGCTCCCATACCGACTTCAACAACCAAAGGAATACTTAGTTTCGTCGCTGATTCCATCGTTGATTTGATTAATGTTTTGATTGTTTCCAATTCATTTTTTGGCACATCAAAAATCAATTCATCATGAATTTGCAGTAACATTTTGGTTTTGAAGTTTTGTTGTAATTCTTTTTGCAAACGAATCATCGCAATTTTAATAATATCGGCAGCACTTCCCTGAATTGGTGCATTCACAGCATTTCGTTCTGCATGACCGCGCACAATTGCATTTCGGGAATTTATATCTTTTAGATACCTTCTTCGCCCGAAAATAGTTTCTACAAAACCTTGTTCACGAGCCAAATAAATCTGTTTGTCAATATATTCTTTTAAAACCGGATAAGTTTCGTAATACGCATCGATTAATTGTTTAGATTCTGAACGAGAAAGTCCGGTTTGTTCTGCTAATCCAAAAGAAGAAACACCGTAAATAATTCCAAAATTCACAGTCTTAGCATGATTTCTTTGCTCCCGACTCACTTCTTCCAAATCTACTTTAAATACTTTTGCTGCTGTGGATTTATGAATATCTTCTCCTTTTTGAAAAGCTTCTAACATCATTGGATCTTGACTCAATTCTGCAATAATTCTCAATTCAATTTGAGAATAATCGGCAGAAACCAACACATGATTTTCATCGTTTGCAACAAAAGCTTTTCGGATTTCCCGACCTTGTTCCGAACGAATCGGAATATTTTGCAAATTTGGATTAACAGAAGCTAAACGCCCGGTGGCAGCTGTGGTTTGAATGAAAGTAGTGTGTACTCGTTGAGTATCTTTTCTTACTTCTTTTGGCAGAGCATCCACATAAGTTGATTTTAATTTTTGCAATTGACGATAATCGAGTATATCATTGATAATCGGATGTTTATCTTTCAGTTTTACTAAAATTTCTTCTCCGGTTGCGTATTGTCCGGTTTTAGTTTTTTTGGCTTTACTGTCTAATTGTAATTTTTCAAATAAAATATCACCCAATTGTTTCGGTGAATTTAAATTGAATTCTTCGCCGGCATCTTTGTAAATTTTCTCTTCTAAATTTTCAATTTCAGCTGTAATATTTTTGGATTGCTCGCTTAGAATCTCAATGTCCAAACGGATTCCCTCTAATTCCATTTTAACTAAAACCTCCATTAAAGGCATTTCAATTTCTTCAAATAATTGCAGTGTTTTGGTTTCATTGAGTTGTAGTGCAAAAAGTTGTTTCAATTGAAGCGTTACATCAGCGTCTTCGACTGCATATTCTTTTTGTAACTCCAGGTCAACTTGGTTAAAAGTTTTTTGATTTTTTCCTTTTTTTCCGATTAATTCTTCGATTGGAAGAGGTTTGTAATTTAAATAAGTTTCAGCCAAAATATCCATTCCATGACGCATATCGGGATTTAATAAATAATGTGCAATCATAGTATCAAAGGATTTTCCTTTGGGTTGAATCCCGTATTTATGAAGAACTTTGTAATCGTATTTTAAGTTATGTCCAATTTTTAAAATAGTTTCAGACTCAAAAAAAGGTTTTAATTCTTCAATTAAATTTTTAGCTTCTTCAAAAACAGAAGGAAACGGCAGATAATAACCTTTTCCGGCTTCGTAACTGAATGCAATTCCAACTAAATCAGCATCCATCGGGTCTAAATTAGTTGTTTCGGTATCAAAACAAACTTCTTTTTGCTCTAATAATTTTTTAATGAATAATTTCCGACCGATTTCACCTTCAACTAATTGATACAAATGGTCATAATTTTCTAAACTTTGATGAATAGCATTGACTTCTATGGTTTCATTGTTGTCATCGCCAAAAAGAGAAGTTTGAATGGCAGTTCCGGCAACGGATTTTACCTTTTCAACTATTTGATTTTCTAAATTGAAAGTTCGATAGAAATTTTCAAGCATTTGTCTGAATTCAAGTTCATTAAAAATTTCTCTGATTTTTTCAATATCGGGTTCGCACATTTCCAGTTCTTTTTCATTGAATTCAACCGGAGCATCAATGAAAATCGTAGCCAATTGTTTGGATAATAATCCCAATTCTTTATTGGCTTCGATGTTTTCTTTCATTTTTCCTTTTAGTTCGTGTGTGTTTGCTAAAAGATTTTCCAAAGAGCCGTATTCTTTCAGAAATTTCTTAGCCGTTTTTTCGCCTACACCCGGTAATCCGGGGATATTATCCACGCTATCTCCCATCATTCCCAAAAAATCAATGACTTGAAGCGGATTGTCAATTTCAAATTTTTCTTTGACTTCTTTTACGCCCCAAATTTCAATTCCTTTTCCAAAAGCAGGCGGACGATACATTTTGATATTCGGAGAAACCAATTGTGCAAAATCTTTATCGGGCGTTACCATATAGGTAGTATAACCGTTTTTTTCTGCTTTTTTCGCCAAAGTCCCGATGACATCATCGGCTTCGTAACCTTGTGCATACAAAACGGGAATGCACAAAGCCCGGATGATCTCCTGAATATAAGGAACTGCAAACCGAATAGCTTCGGGCGTTTCTTCGCGATTGGCTTTGTATTCCGGAAAATGCTCGGTTCTTACTGTGGCTTGACCAACATCAAAAACAACTGCAATATGCGTAGGTTTTTCACGCTTGATGATATCGAGTAAGGAATTGGTAAATCCCATGATGGCGGAAGTATTCATTCCTTTGGAATTGATTCTCGGATTTTTTATAAAAGCATAGTATCCTCTGAAAATCAGAGCATAAGCATCTAATAAAAAAAGTCTTTTGTCGTCTGGATTCATAGTGGGTAAAGGTAAGTATTATTTTTTGTGTGATTAAAATCAAGGAGTAAATTATGAAAAGATAAAAAAAAATAAGTTTAATTTATTTGAAGTCTTTGTTTTAAGTGTTTGGAATGTTACATTTGTTAAAAGCTTTAACCCATTCATGAAGAAATATTTTATTTTCTTATTCTCGTTTTTCTGTTTTTCTGTGATTGTATTGGGGTCTAATGACCCAATTCAAAAAAAAATAGATTCGCTTACCTTAATTTTTCAAACAACAAACAATAAATTTAAACAAGTAGATATATTGCACCTCATCAGTGAGTTAGAACATCAAAAAGGAGATTTAGATAAATCGTATGCCTATGCTTTACAAACGGATGAGTTGGCAAAATCAATAAATTATAATGTGGGGAGAGCCAGAACTTTGTTGAAATTAGGAATTTTGGAAAGAGAGAAGGGGGATTTACAAGCTGCTTTGGGGTATTTTAAAGAAACTCTGGTATTGGCAAGAAAAGCAGGTGATTTGGAAGTGGAAGGAGAGGTTTTTACTAATATCGGATACATTTATGAAATGCAAAACGATTTAGATAAATCTCTTTATTCTCATTTGAAAGCCTTAGAAGTATATCGGAAAACAAAAAATAAAAAAAAGATAGGAGTTTCGTGTAGCAATGTTGCTGAAAATTATAGTTCTCAAAGGAATTATATCAAATCCATTGCCTATTACGAAGAAGCGTATTTGATTTTCAGCAAAGAAGGAGATGATGACTGGAGAATTGCTTATACAGCAGCCAATCTTGGTGAACAATATAGAGTATTGGGCCAAGACTCAAATGCTTTGAAATATTATTACATTGCATTAGAGTATTATACCAAATCCAATAATTTGGAAGGAGTTTCTTGGGCTTATATATTAATAGGAAACATATATTCCAAAACAGATGAGTTTAAAAAAACCTTGGAATACTATGAAAAGGCACTTCAAATAAGTAAGCAATTAGAAAGAAGAGCAGACATAAAAAATATAAACAACAGTATTGGCGGGTATTTTTTTTCTCGAAATCGATTGGATGAAGCATTGCAGTATTACAACAAAGTCCAAAAAATGGCTGAAGAAGATGATGATTTGTTCTGGTTGTGCTTGATTCATAATTTTATAGGTCAGACAAAAGCTCTTCAGGGAAATTTTGATGAAGCATTAGAACACCTTAACATTAGCCATCAGCTTTCTATTGAAAATAAACAAATCAAGACAGAATATGCCAATATAAGATGGAAAGCATTTATTTATAGCAAACAAAAAAAATATGATTTAGCCAAAGAGTACATTGAAAAATCCATTGAATATCATTTAGAAACGAAGGAAAAAAATCCACTTTTTCGGGATTATGAATTATTGTCGGAAATCAATGAAAACATGGGAAATTATCCGGCGGCTTTAGAAAATTATAAATTGTATAAAATTTATGCGGATAGTTTAAAAGCAGACAATGCTACCAAAGTAGCCATGCAATATGAATTTGAGAAAAAAGAAACCGAAAATGAAATTAAAAAGAACGAAGAAATTCGTCAAAAAACCACAGTAGCCAATACTGTATATTCCATTTTGGGCGGATTAATTTTAGTGGCTATAGTTGTAATTTATATTTTTCGTTTACGAAACAAAAAATTGTTGGCAGAAAAACAAAATTTAGAAATAAAACGGCGTGAAGCAGAATTGGCAAAAGAAACCGAAGAATTTAAAGCCCGGTTTTTGTCTAATATTTCACATGAATTCAGAACGCCACTCACGCTCATCAACGGTCATTTGGAAATCTTGAAAAAAGAAGAAAATTCTAAAAACATACAACGCTTCCAAGAAATGGAATACAGTGGAAAACGCTTACTACAACTAATTAATCAACTTTTGGATTTGACCAAAATCGAAACGGGAGCGTACAAATTGTATTATAAAAAAGGAAATTTGCTGAATGAAGCTCAAAATTACGCACAAGCTTTTCATTCTTTGGCAGAACAACGCAAAATCAATCTGTTTATGCAGATTACCGATGCTGCTCAAAACAAACTTCAATCCCAAAATTTTGCTTATTCATCTGAAGCTTTGGCAAGTATTATCAATAATTTAATCGGAAATGCACTGAAGTTTACACCGGAAGGAAAAAAAGTGTGCTGTACCCTCGATTTTGTGTTAGATAAACTATATATTTCGGTAAAAGATGAAGGTTTGGGAATTCCGGAAAAAGATTTATCTACCATTTTCAATCGTTTTTATCAGATTCAAAGCGAAGAAAAACCGATTTATGAAGGTTCAGGAATTGGTTTGGCAATTGTAAAAGAATTGGCACAACTTCATGGAGGCGATGTGGCAGTTGAAAATAATCCGGAAGGCGGCTGTACATTTACCGTTAGTTTAGCAGAAGGAAAAATTACAGCAAATTCCCGAGAAAATTCACCGGAACTTATTCTTTCTCCGGAAAATCCGGAAGAAAATTCACAAAATGAAAAAGAGGAAGATAAAACCTTGATTTTAGTTGTGGAAGACCAACGGGAATTGCGAAAATTCATCGTAGAAAATTTGGGAGATGATTTTAGGTTTTTGGAAGCCGAAAATGGAAAAACAGGAATTGAAATGGCAATTGCCCATGTACCGGAAATTATTATTAGTGATGTGATGATGCCTGAAATTAATGGTTTCCAATTGACTAAAACGATTAAAGAAAACGAAATTACAAGTCATATTCCCATTTTATTATTGACAGCAAAAGTGGAGCAAGCTGACGTAATTGAAGGTTTAACTGTGGGTGCAGATGATTATCT
>JAVFAE010000015.1:0-17790 GCA_034002605.1 Weeksellaceae bacterium
TTCAGATCTAAGGAAAGGTTAAAACACCTCCTACTGCTTTTAAAATTTCAGTTTCTACTAAAATTAGTTGAACCAATAGAGTCAAAATTATTGAAATTACTACCCAAACTCCATCTTTCAGACGAGAACCGGCAAAAACAATCGCAGTCAAAACAGCATTATAGCCAAATAATCCTGCCGTAATATCTTCTGGATTTTGACCCAAATAAAATGCCAATAAAGAAGTTAAAAAAGCTGCAAATAAACCGTATAATCCTGCAGCAAGCGAATGAATACAAACTCCCAAAAAAAATAAAATTCCTATCCAAAAATCAGATTGAAAAATTACCTGAGCATACGATTTTGGAGCTAAAAGTAAAAAATCTATCCACTTTAAATTACCTTCCGGATGATTTTCAGAGGGCAAAACCGATGAGGAAATTGTCAAAAAATAAATAAAAACCCAAGCAACCAAAATAAAGGGAAAAGTATAAGCCGGAAATTTTATTTTAATAAAAAACCGCTGAAGTAAAGTTGCTAAAACTGCTCCTAAAACAACTAATAATCCAATCCAAATTGTAAATTCAAACAGAAAAACCAAAACAACACCCACCAAAGCTGCACTAAATCCATATAAACCGGCTTTAATCTCTTTTTCGGGGAATTTCAGAATTTGAGCAATGATTGTTCCGCTCAATGTTGCTAAAATTACCGCTAATCCATATTTCCAATTGGAAATTGTTAAAGTTGACAAAAAAATCAATCCCGTTAGGGCATTTTCCTGAAGCATAATTTGCCCAATTCCTTTTAATGTCCAATTGATAATTTTCATTTATCTGGCAAAATAAACGCACAAAAGTACAATTTAAAAACTGATTGTTTTTTCAAAAAGAAAAAAGTGATTTTTATTTTTTTGAAAGATGAATGAACAATTCGGAATTTTTCCGTGGTTCAATACTATTATAGCAGTTTTCCATTTTTTCAACTGTAAAAAATGGTTCAAAAAGTGGAATGTATTCAGTTTTATTTCCGCCAAAAGGAGGTCCTTGTATTTCAAACTCACGACTAAAAAGCACACCGATTATTTTTCCATTTTCATTTAATAGTTCATTTGCTTTTTGAGCATATTTTTCTCGTTTTTCGGGTGAAATAGCACAGAAAAAAGTTTGCTCGATGATAAGGTCATATTTTTCTTGATGTTGGAAAAAATCTTCACACAAAATACGTACATTCATTAAATTCTTGAACTTTTCGTTCAAACGTTCAACTGCTTTGGGAGCAATATCCAACAAAGTAATAGTGGTAAAACCATGCTCAACTAAAAATTCTGCTTCATAAGCATTTCCGCATCCGGGAATAAGGATTTTTGCTGATTTGTTCGGAAAATTCATCATAAAATCTGTGATAGCCGGCGAAGCATAACCAATATCCCAACCGGTTAGATTATTCTCCCAACGTTGGTTCCAAAAATCCTGGTTTAATTTATTTTGAATTGTTTTTTTCACTTTGATTTATTTTTTGACAAATGTAATTTACGTTTTGCCATGAGCCACCATTGAAAACATTTTGAATTCCATGTTTTTCTAAAATTCTTTTAGCTTGTGCACTTCGGATTCCACTTCGGCAAAAAACAATAATATTCGTTTTATTTTGACATTTTTTTATTTGATTATTAAGAGAAGAAAGCGGAATATTTACAGCTCCATTCACACTTCCTGACTGAAATTCAGACGGAGTTCGAACATCAATCAAAAAGGCATCTGATTGTATGATTTCTTCTAAGTTAACACGATTTCCTCCACCTACTAATTTTTTCAAAAATCCAAACATATTTTTTTAGTTTAAGAACACAAAATTACAGATTTTATATTCCTAAGGTGTAACTTTTGTTACTTTTTATAAAAACAAAAATGAGGCGAAAAATCACCTCATTTTATATTGTTTTTTTTAGATTTAGTATAAGTAACCCATTACTTGATAAGCTCTTCGTCCGTTAAAATTAACTTTTGCATAAAGCACTCCAAAATATTCATAATAACGTCGTCCATTGATGAATACTCTTTCATAATCTGCAGGTAAAACACTCACAATTGCACCAACCGGAGGTTGAACTACATAAAAACTGTCATAATCCCAAACATAAAAAGTTCCGTGGTAATAATGATAATGACTTCCACCTATATAAATATTCAAATGATTTTGGGGCAACTGATGAATTCGCATTCCAAAAGGTGCTGCTACTCTACGATAACGATTATTCTGGAATTGATAAAAATATCCATTGTCCATATAATAGTTATAATTATTATGCCGAACAGCATCAAAATTTCCTGTATTTCCTGAGTAATAAATAGTTCTTTCTGATGTTGAACGAGTAAATCGAACAGAATTCCGGCTGAAGTTTTGTGCTTCGGGTTGCCGATCAATACGAATAATATTGGAATTTCGTGCAGAAGAAAATTCATTTGATGAAAAAGTGTTTCCACTTTGGCGCGGCTGAGAATTTATTCGGGGATTATTTGGAGAAACAACTTTACCATTTCGGGATTCTGACCGGGCACGTACTCCGGATTCTGATTGAGCCCGTACATTGGAAGTTGAATGTACATTCGTTGTTGTGTTTGAAGTGTTTCTTACGGTTGTGTTTCCGTTTCTACTTTGAGCTTCTGCACTTAAAGTATAAAATCCTAAAATAATTGCTAAAGAAAGTCTAAGTGTCTTCATAACGTTATGGTTTAAGTATTATACTTTATCTACTCTACCAATTCCGTGCTACTTTTAAAGTTTTTATCTTTTTATTTGTTAATTTTTTAATTTTATTAACAATAAAAATATAAACAGCTGTTTATCAGGTTTTTATTTTTTAATTATTTTTTACTTTTTTGAGAAATTTATTCTTCTTCAAAAGAATTCCAGCCTTGAGCAGTTAATTTCATAGCAGAATTTTCTCCTTTCAGCATTAAATAACTTTCTGCATTTTGCTCAGTTGTATGCCCGATTACTGTCAAATTCGGATTGCCTTTGATTTTATCGTAATCATTTTGTTTAATAGTAAACAATAATTCATAATCTTCTCCTCCGTTCAAAGCACAAGTTACCGGATTAATTCTAAATTCTTCTGCCGTTCGGATTGTGGTTGGATCCAATGGTATTTTTTCTTCATAAATCTTAAATCCATAACCACTTTGCTTGGACAAATGCAAAATTTCAGAAGATAATCCATCCGAAATATCAATCATAGAAGTTGGTTTTACTTCTAAGTCTTTTAATAATTGTATAATATCCTGTCGGGCTTCCGGCTTTAATTGGCGACCGATTAAATATTCATAATCAGTTAAATCGGGTTGCATTTCCGGATTAACTTTGAAAACTTCATTTTCTCTTTCCAAAACCTGTAAACCTAAATAAGCTCCTCCCAAATCACCACTTACTACCAATAAATCATTTTCTCCACAACCGTTTCGGTAAGTTAACTCTTCTCGTTTTGCAGAACCTATTGCTGTTATATTTAGAATTAATCCTTTTTCAGAAGAAGTTGTATCGCCTCCGACCCAATCGACTTTATATCTTTTACAAGCAATTTTAATTCCTTCATACAATTCTTCTAAGGCTTCTAACGAAAAGCGATTAGAAACAGCAACAGAAACTAAAATTTGTGAAGGAACAGCGTTCATCGCAAAAATATCACTCAAATTCACTACCACCGATTTATAGCCCAAATGCCGTAACGGAACATAGGTTAAATTAAAATGAACACCTTCAACCAACATATCGGTAGAAATAACCGTATCCAATTCTCCGAAATTTACAACAGCAGCATCGTCTCCAATTGAAAAATGTGTACTTTCATTATAGATTTCAATGTCTTGAGTTAATCGCTCAATCAATCCAAATTCGCCTATTTTATCCAATGGAGTCAAAGCCCCTTGTTTATCTTCCAACATAAAAATGTATTAGATTTAAGAAGAATAAGATACTAGTTAAAAATTACTGAACTTTCTTGTAAATAAATGTGATATCCTGAAGAAGTGTCATATTTCCTTGCCAATCCGAAGCAGAAAATCCTTCAGGAATAACAAAAGTAAGAGTATTATTTTCCAAAACAGCATTCAAAACATCGCCATTCAAAGTAATGGCAACCGTATTAGCCGTTTGTACCCATATAAAAGAATCTTCTTCTGTTTCCTCTATACATTCCACTTCTTAATTTCCTTCTTCTCCACTAATGTCGGCATAAGAATTTGAAATTACAAGCCCTGTAAAATCCGGATTGAATGTCAGTAATTCATTTTGATAACATCCGGTTTCGAGCATTAAATCAGAATGAACTTCTCCATCACCATTAAAATCATAGGATTCTCCTAACAACAAAGAATGAAGCTTCCAAGTACCCGGAAGTTGAATTTCTTCTTCTAAAATATCTCCCTCATGGTAAGTTTCATCTTCCCAAGGATCACATGAGTTTAATACGAATCCTGAAAATAAAACTGCAATCCCTAAACCTATTATTTTTTGCATTTGTGTAAAATTTGGGCTAAAATTACATCATTTTGATGGAAATCAAAATAAATTAAGCTTTGTTTAGCATTTCATAAATTAAATCGGCTTCATAACCTTTTTGAAGTAAATAATTCCGGATTTTCATTTTCTTCTTCCAACTTTCTCTTTCAGACTTTAAACTTGTTTTTTTCTTATTATGTAATTCTTCTAAAGTGCTTTGGTATTCTGTTTCATCAATGGTTTTCAAGCCTTTCTCGATTAAATTCATTGGAATTTTTCTTTTTTTTAATTCTATCTGAATTTTAATTTTTCCCCATTTTTTTATTTTGAATTTTCCACTGACAAAAGAATTAACAAAGCGTTCTTCATTTAAAAATTTATTTTCAATCAAATAAATAAAAATAGAATCATAGGCTTCCGGAATGAGTTGGAACTCTGTTAATTTTTGCTCAACTTCCCAATGACAACGGTCTTGATAAGCACAATATTTTGCTATTTTATCTCGAATTTCATTTACAGTAAAGGAAGCCGTATTTTTTTGAGTCTTTTTGGTAGTCAATTTGAATTTGTTTTTATTGGTTGTTTGTGTGAGTATTATTCTCTATAATAAATTCGCTTGACTCGTGAAGAAATCGAAGTCAAAACTTCATACGGAATGGTTTGCATTTGATTGGCTAAAGTAGAAATACTTGGTTTTTCTCCAAAAATAATCACTTCATCTCCTTCTTCACAATTAATTTCCGAAACATCCAACATCAGCATATCCATACAAATTGTTCCTACAATCGGCACAAAATTTCCATGAATATTCACTTTTCCAATACCATTTCCCAATGAACGACGAATTCCATCAGCATATCCCACAGGAATTGTTGCTATTTTACTGTCTTTATCTGCTTTAAAATTTCGTCCGTAACTCACTGTTTCTCCTTTTTTTATGGTTGTAATTTGAGAAATAACTGTTTTAAACGTAGCAACTGTTTTCAGTTGTTTTTGAATTGATTTATCTTCAGAAATTCCATACATTCCAATTCCCAATCGAACCATATCGCATTGATAATCATTAAAATGAATGATTCCTGAGGAATTTAAAGCGTGTTTTACCGGTTTTATATTCAATTCCAATGCGATTTTATCGTAAGCTTCGTCAAAAATTTTTAATTGGTGAAGAGCAAAATCTTTTTCTTCCGGCACATCTGCTGTTGCTAAATGTGTAAAAACAGAACGAACTCTTACCCATTTTTGGTTCTTTAAATAAGTAATTAATTCATCCAATTCTTCTGTTCTAAAGCCTAAACGATTCATTCCTGAATTGATTTTTAGGTGAACGGGATAAGGATGTGGAATTGATTTTTCTTTTAATTTTTGAATAAATAAATTCAAAACCCGTAAACTGTAAATTTCAGGTTCCAGTTTAAAATCAATAATTGATGAATAGCTGCTTTGTTCAGGATTCATAACCAAAATAGGTAGGTTAATTCCTGATTTTCTTAATTCCACACCTTCATCGGCATAAGCCACACCGAGGTAATCCATTTTATAATGCTCTAAAGTTTGAGCAATTTCAAAACTTCCTGTTCCGTAACTATTGGCTTTAATCATTGCCATTATTTTAGTTTTGGGGTGTAGTTTACTTTTAAAAACTTTCACATTGTCAATCAAAGCTTGCAAATTGATTTCCAATACGGTATCATGTGATTTTTTTTCTAAAAAAGCTGAGATTTTTTCCAATTGAAATGGACGTGCGCCTTTGAGTAAAATTGCTTCATTGTTTACGTTTTGTACGCTCAGTGTTTTGAAAAAAGCATCTGTCGTGCGAAAAGTTCGTGCATCGGCTTTAAATAAATTCCGATAATATGGAATAAAATCTCCAATTAAAACTAAATCATTAATTTGATAGCTATTGACCAAATCGGCTACTTTTTTATATAAACGATCCGGGTGTAAATCACTTTGTAAAATATCGGTCAACACTAAGCTTTTATGTGAAAAAGGTTGTTGTGCCAGTACATCTAAGGCTACTTTTACCGAATCTAAATCTGAATTAAATGTATCATTAATCAAAATGCTGTTTCGGATAGCTTCTTTGATTTCCAGGCGCATTTCGACCGGTAATAATGTATTGGTCTGTTCCAAATAAATTTCCAAATCCAATCCCAATGCCAATAAAGTCGTGAGAACATTCAAACTATTTTCAATTGAAGCTTTATCGCTAAACGGAATCTGGTATTTTATCGTTTTTGAATTCCACTGAATTTTGATTTCTTTTCCACCGGGAATATCCGAATTGGAAATATAACGAATATTTGCTTCTTTATTTTTGCCGAAAGTGAAATGCTTGATTTTAGGTAATTCTCTGTTAATTATTTCATTAACAATTTTATCATCTGAATTATAAACCAAACTTTGACTGTTTTTGAATAATTTTAATTTTTCGGTAATTAACTCTTCTTTTGATTTAAAATTTTCCAAATGAGCAATTCCAATATGAGTTAAAACACCGATTTTAGGTTGAATTACTTTTTCTAAAATTTCCATTTCTCCCGGTTGGGAAATACCGGCTTCAAAAATCCCTAATTTTTTTCCGGCTGTAATTCTCAAAACGGATAAAGAAACACCAATTTGAGAGTTATAGCTCTTGGGACTTCGGACAATGGGAAAATCTTTCCACAATAATTGGTTTAGCCATTCTTTTACTACGGTTTTTCCGTTGCTTCCGGTAATTCCAATAACGGTCAATCTGAATTGTTTCCGATGAAATTTCGCCCATTCTTGAAGTGCTTTTAAAGGTGATTCTACTTTTAAATAGACAGCATCTTTTTCTCCATGTTCAATTTCCGAAACGACAAAAGTTCGTATTCCTTTTTCATAAGCATCATGAACATAGTAATTTCCATTATTTAAAGCACCGTCAAAAGCGAAAAAAACACCATTGAGCGGTTGGAAAATATTTCGGGAATCAAAATAAATTTCTTCAACAATTCCGGTTGGATTGCCTATGATTTCAGCCGATATAATTTCAGCTAACTCTTGTATTCTGTATAAATTCAATGTTTTATGATTTTTAGTAATTCACAATAAATCTTGGTTAAAAGTAATTAAAATTTATGTGATTCAGAGTTCTTAAGCTAATTTTTATAGTAGGAAAGACTTTTTATTTTACAGAATATTATGAATTCATTCAGAAATAAGTGAATAAAATATTCTAAAAAAAGAGGAGGATTTGTTTCTAATCCTCCTCTCCTCTTTTTAATTCTTGCATAAGATTATTTTCTTATTCAAGACACCACTTTTAATAACTGATAATGTTTTTGAAAAATTCAAAATATTTTGAATAGTTGACTTTTTGGGGCTCAACTGACTTCCCATAAGAGAATAATTGTGTTTCATTAACCCGTGTTTTAAAATTATATATTTACAACGGATTCTTATACAAAATATTGTAATTTAAACTACTTCAAAAGTTAAACTATTGTTAAAGTAATGTTTTTCTCTTCTATCAATTTTCGTAAGTTAATCAAAGCATACCTCATTCGTCCCAAAGCGGTATTGATACTTACATTGGTGTCTTCTGCTATTTCTTTAAAACTCAGTTCTTTAAAAATTCTTAGCTCCAAAACTTCTCTTTGGTCTCCAGGTAAATAATCAATGATTAAACGTAGTTCTTTTTCAATTTGCTCTTTGATGATTTTTGTCTCCATGCTATCTTCCGGTGTGGCAATAAAATCAAAAATACTAAAATCTTCATTCACAAATGTTTCCCCTACCAAAGGCATACGGGTTTTGGTTCTGAAATAATCAATGGTTAAATTATGCGCAATTCGCATTACCCATGGGAGAAATTTACCTTCTTCATTGTATCTTCCTTCCTTAAGCGTAACAATGACTTTTATAAAAGTATCTTGGAAAATATCTTCGGCAGTTTCTTTATCTAAAACTTTTGTATAAATAAATCCATACACTTTATTCTTGTGCCGATAAACTAATCGCTCTAAAGCCGTTTCATCGCCAAGTATGTAATTTTTAACTAATTGAGAGTCCTCAATGAATTCCATATTCTTTCTTTTTTAGTAGTTGAAAAGATAGAATGTGTGCAATAGGCAAGTGTTTTTTTAAGATTTAACTACGCAAATATAGGAAACTTGTTGAATTAATTGCAATTTTATTCTGTTTTTAACTATTTTAAATTGAGAATATTTTACGTCCCAGTAAATATTGAGAAATGAATAAACAAAAAGAGCAATAAAATTTTCTACAATTATTTAGCTGTTTGTGTATATTTACAAGTAAAATAATAATTGCAAATTTCCGTAAACTTTAATCTATGCGAAACTTTTATTTACCTAACAGTACTTTACGACAAATTTTATTCATTATTGTCGCTTTAGTATCGCTCATCGTAGTACTTTATAATTTATCTTCTTTTATTCCCGGGTTTTTAGGTGCTTTTTGTTTATATGTTTTACTAATTCATCCTTTACAATGGATGATGCGCCATTGGAAATTAAACAAACTTTTATCCGTTATTTTATTAATGATAGGAAGCTTCATAATTGTCATCACTCCCATGATTTTCCTAATTAATATGCTGACAAAAAAAGTAAGTTCTGCTTTAGAAAATAAAGAAGATATTCAATCCAAAATAGAATTGGGATTAAGTAAGATAAACGAAGAAACCGGTGTGGATTTACTCAAAGAAATTAACATTGGAGATATTACTTCTTTAGTATTTAAGTTAATTCAAGAAATTTTGAACACCTCAATAAACGGTGTGATTCAAATTGGAGTAGCCTATTTGATTTTGTATTTCATGTTGATGAATTACAAAAAAATGGAAAATTGGTTTTACACAAACATCCCACTTCGTTCTGAAAACTTAACGATTCTGAACAAAGACCTGAGAGGACTCGTCATTTCCAATGCAGTTGGCGTTCCTTTGGTAGCACTAATCCAGGCAATTGTAGCCTATGTCGGTTATTTAATTTTTGGTTTAGATGATGCTTTTAACTGGTTCATTCTGACTATTTTTGCTGCAATGCTTCCTGTGGTTGGAGCTGCTATTATTTATATTCCGGCTTCTCTTTATTTAATGGCAAATGGAGAAACAACCAACGCTTATCTATTGCTTATTTATTCTTTTGTAGTAGTAGGTTTATCGGATAATATTTTCCGATTTTGGCTACAAAAAATAATGGCAGATATTCATCCGTTAATCACAATTTTTGGTGTAATATTCGGTGTTAACTTGTTTGGTTTTATTGGAATTATTTTTGGCCCTATTTTCATGTCTTTGGTCATTTGGCTTTTCCGGATTTACAAATTGGAATTTTCAAATACAAAAGAAATCCTGAAAGAAGAAGAATAAGAAGCGAGTCAAAAACTGTTTCATTCCAAGAAAAATAGCTAATTTTGCTCCTTAAATATTCTTAATTAAAAATCAAAACAAAATGAATACATTTGATATAACCGTGATAGGATCCGGTCCTGGTGGATACGTTGCTGCAATTCGATGTGCACAATTGGGATTTAAAACTGCAATCATTGAAAAATCTAATTTAGGCGGAACTTGCCTAAATGTAGGTTGTATCCCATCCAAAGCCTTATTAGATTCTTCGGAACATTACCATAATGCTGTCCATAATTTTACTGCACACGGAATTGATATTGAAGCTCCAAAAGTGAATTTTGCCCAAATGATTCAACGCAAAAAAGAAGTAGTCGATATTAATGTGAAAGGAATCGAATACTTAATGGGCAAAAACCAAATCACCGTATTCAACGGTTTGGGCTCATTTAAAGATGCTACACACGTAATTGTAACCAAAGAAGACGGAACAACTGAAGAAATTGAATCAAAATACATTATTGTTGCAACAGGTTCTTATTCCACTGAATTACCTTTTGCCAAAACCGATAAAGAACGTATTATCACTTCAACCGAAGCTTTAGAACTGAAAGAAATTCCAAAACATTTGGTAATTATCGGAGGGGGTGTGATTGGATTAGAATTAGGCTCAGTTTATCTACGTTTAGGTTCAGAAGTTACCATTGTGGAATTTATGGATAGAATCATCCCCGGAATGGACAGTGCTTTATCGAAAGAACTAACCAAAGTTCTTAAAAAACAAGGAATGAAATTCCATACATCAACCAAAGTAACAGAAGTATCCAATAATGGAAAAGGAGTAATCGTAAAAGCCAAAAATAAAAAAGATGAAGAATTGACTTTTGAGGGAGATTATGTCTTGGTTTCAGTTGGAAGAAGTCCTTACACACAAGGTTTAGGATTAGAAAATGCCGGAATAGAAACCGATGAAAGAGGACGAATAAAAACCAATTCACATCTACAAACCAATGTATCAAACGTTTATGCTATCGGTGATGTAGTAGCCGGAGCAATGTTGGCACACAAAGCAGAAGAAGAAGGCGTTTTAGTAGCAGAACAATTAGCCGGACAAAAACCACATATCGACTATAATTTAATTCCGGGCGTGGTTTACACTTGGCCGGAAGTTGCCGGAGTCGGAAAAACCGAAGAACAACTGAAAGAAGCAGGAACAAAATATAAAATAGGTTCATTTCCGTTTCGTGCTTTAGGTCGAGCCAGAGCTAGTATGGATTTAGACGGATTTGTGAAAATTCTTGCTGATGAAACAACCGACGAAATTCTGGGAATTCACATCATTGGAGCACGTGCAGCGGATTTAATTGCAGAAGCCGTTGTAGCAATGGAATACAGAGCTTCTGCCGAAGATATTTCAAGAATGAGCCATGCCCATCCAACTTTTGCTGAAGCTATGAAAGAAGCTGCTTTGGATGCTACAGGAAAAAGGTCAATTCATTCGTGAATTTGAATATTTGCAAAAATTTTTGCTTCAAACCTTCAACACATCAGTAGATTTGTGAAATCCCTACGGTTTTTGCAGTTTTGCTACAAGCCTTTGGGACTTCGCAAAACCTCAACCCAACATCTACTATTTTAAACAAACTGCAATGAATAGACGAAAATTTATCAAAAAGACATTTTGGGGATTAACAGGTCTAAGTCTTTTCGGTGGTTTATATGCTTGGCAAATTGAGCCATTTTGGTTAGAATTTGTGAAAGTAAAAATGCCAATTAAAAATTTACCAAATGACTTGGCTGGTAAAACATTAATGCAAATAAGTGATATTCATATTGGAAATAGATTTGACCATCATTTTGTAATTGACTCATTCAAAAAAGCACAAGTATTGAATCCCGATTTTGTTGTGTACACGGGCGACTATGTAAGCACTTATAAAGATGAAGTTTTGTACGACAAATTAGATGAAACATTAGCGAACATCGTTAAGGGTAGATTAGGAACTATTGGAATTTTAGGCAATCACGATTATGGACGAAATTGGTCGCAAAATGAGGTTGCAAATAAAATTTCGACAATGCTCATAAATAATGGTGTTCAATTATTAAGAAATGAAAGTGCATCTGTTCACGGATTGAATTTTATCGGCTTTGATGATTATTGGGGACTTAACTTCAATCCTGAAAAAGCAATGACTGATTTTGATAATTCAAAAGCAAACATTGTTTTGTGCCATAATCCTGATGTTTGTGACTTGGACATTTGGGGCTACTACGACAGTTGGATTTTATCAGGACATACGCACGGTGGACAAGCGAAACCACCTTTTCTTCCACCTCCAATTCTGCCTGTAAAAAACAAAAAATATTCAGCAGGACAAATTGAATTGAGCAACGATAGAACTTTATATATTAACAGAGCATTGGGGCATTTATGGCAAGTACGATTTAATGTAAGACCTGAAATAACTATATTTGAGCTTCAAAATGAATAAAAAATCGACTTGCAAAAAGCCGTGCTGCCGATATTATCAAAAATTGGATATTATCAAAATCTAAAGATTTTCAAGTTATAATTTCAAATAAAAAAATATTAATACTCAAAAATTAGGCAATTGCCTTATTGCTTAAATTTTTCATTTTTAATTATCTTTGTAAGAACTGATAAATCCCATAATTTATTTACCATGAGAAGTAAAATTATATTTTTTGGACTGTTTTTTTTATTTTCCATTTCTCTTTTTGCGCGAGGATTAGAATGGAAAGTTCATTCTTTTTTCGGACTTCAGATTTTTCCATCTTACAGTTGGTCTATGGTTTACATTAGCCAAGAAACTTATAATGAAGCGGGAAATTATTTTGGTGATAATGCCGGTCAAGTGGGAGTCAACATAAGAAAACTAAAAAAAGGTCAAAAAATAAGAGTCGAATTTGCCGCTAATGAAATCATGGAAAAAACAGTCTTGAATTTTACACCTGAAAAAGATTACGACACTCCTTTTTTCCTTTATCCGCAAGTTATGTACAAATGGAGCGTTTTGGAAAGATGGGTTCAGCCTAAACCGGTCAACCTGAAAATTTCTGTTTATGTAGATGGTGTTTTGGATGATAGTCGTTCTGTAAGAATTGTTGTTAGAAGTGTGTATGATTGTCCTTATTTTGTCGCCTCAGATTTGGGATTATCTATAGGTGTTAGTTATGTTTTTTTGAGTTACGTCAATCAAAATCATCCTTTAATTACAGATAAAATCCTTCCTGAAATAATGAATGAAAATATTCTTAAATCCATTGTAGGTTATCAGGAAACTTCTAATGGAAATTACAGTTCAATTTACCGTCAGGTTTATGCTGTCTGGCATTATCTCAGTCAGAATAAATTGTATTACAGTTCTTTACAAAATAAATTCAGCGAAGATAGACTACCCTATTCCATGACGCAATATGTTCGTCCATTTTCTGAAATATTTGCAAGTCGGCAAGCGAGTTCCTATGATAGTACCATTTTATTTGCCTCCATTCTGGAACGAATGGGAATTGCCACGTATTTGATGCTAACTCCCGAGCGTTGCTATTTAGGATTTGCTTTGGACGAAGCCGGAACTACTATTTTTTATTTAGATACTTCTTCGATGGGAACAGCCTTGAATCAATTTAATGAAGAAGACAAAGAATACATTCAAAATTTTGAATTAACAGATTCAGATGAGGAATTTCGTTCAAAATCAAATAATTCTTCCACTTATAATGAGTTTATTGCTGCTTTATTTTTAGGGACATTAGAATATCAAAATAACCAAAGTAAATTTAGAACAAATCCGTCTGATATGGTTTTTACATCCGATTCAGATGAAATCAAACAAGCTTATGATACTTTTTCCTATACAATTTTGTCCGTCCGGCATTACAGAAAAGTCGGTCTGATTTCAATGAATTTATAAAACGCTTAAAATTTTTCATTATGAAAACCAAACATTTCTTTCTTATCGGCTTTTTCCTTCTTTCATCGATTCTATTTTCTAAAGATTTGGAATGGAATATTTATTCGTATTATGCCAAACAAGTATTTCCATCTTTAGCTTGGTCACAATCTTATATGTCTCCTGACTTAATCGATGAACCTTATTTTTATGGAGATGATGCAGGACAATTTGGAATTATTGCTTCCGGAATTAACCCGGGCGATGAAATCAAAATAATAATTGAAGAAAATGAAATCATGGAAAGGACTACTTTAGTTTATAAGCCTGATAAAGCAACGAATGAAGTCATTTTCTTATTTCCTCAAATTTTGTACAAATGGAATGCTCTACAAAACTGGCGACAACCTAAACCTTTGAACATCAAAGTGTCTGTTTATTTAAATGGAAAATTAGACACTACAAAAACTGATATATTTCTTGCTCAAAGTATCAATGATTGTCCTTTTTATTTGATTTCAAATTTTAATTTTGTTTCAGACTTAAAAGCTGCTTTTGTAAGTTATGTAAATGAAAATCATCCGATTATTACAAAAGCTATTTTACCTGAGATTTTAAAAGAAGGAGTCATAAAGCAAATTGACGGTTACAGAAGTACTTCAAAAAACAACTACAAATCGGTTTACCAACAAGTTTATGCCGTTTGGCATTATTTCAACAAAAATAATTTTTATTACAGTAGTTTGAGTAACACTTATCAAAATGAAAGTGCACCCTATGTAGTTTCGCAATACGTCCGGACTTTTTCTGATATTTATAAAACCAAACAAGCCAATTGTGTGGACGGTACTATTTTAATGGCGTCCATTCTCACCCGAATGGGAATTTCAAGTTATTTGGTTACAGCACCCGGACATTGTTTTCTGGCATTTTCAGTCGATGGAACGGATGAAAATTTAGAATTTATTGAAACTACTTTATTGGGAAATAAATCTGAGGCTTTAAGTGAAGATTTAGTCACTAAAATTCGTTCGGTTAACTTAACCGGTTATGACGCTGAAATCCGAAGTGAAATTACCGATCAATCCACTTTTGATATGTTTGTTTTTGCTTTGGCTTATGGTAAAAACAATTATGAAGAAGGAAAAAATTATTTCAAATGGAATCAAGGGGAAGTTGAGTTTTATGAAAATGAAAAAGAAATTTACACCTTTATAAAAAACAATAGTTACGGAATTTTCTCTATTGATTATTACAGAGAAGCAGGTTTATTGCCTTTAAATTTATAATTCGTATCAAGTTTTAGTGAGCTTAAATAGTATCATTTTCATATAGAAATTTATATCACAAAAAATCCGCCCTTTTGAGGCGGATTCTATTTTACTGTATGTTATCTAGTAGCTTATGACTACCCAATAACTACACTTTAATTTCTACTTCTACTCCACTTGGAAGTTCCAATTTCATTAGAGCATCAACTGTTTTGGATGATGAACTGTAAATGTCCAACAATCTTTTGTGAGCACTCAACTGAAACTGCTCGCGCGCTTTTTTATTCACGTGCGGAGATCTCAATACCGTAAAGATTCTTTTATTGGTTGGTAATGGAATAGGTCCATTTACCACTGCACCGGTTGATTTTACGGTTTTCACGATTTTCTCAGCGGATTTATCCACTAAATTGTGATCGTATGATTTTAATTTTATTCTAATTTTTTGACTCATTTTTCAAGATTTAAACAGTTGCACCTTTAGCTTTTGTGATAACTTCCTCAGCAATATTTTGAGGAGCTGCTTCATAATGATCAAATTCCATAGTAGAAGTCGCTCGACCTGAAGTCAATGTACGCAAAGCTGTTACATATCCAAACATTTCAGAAAGTGGAACGAAAGCTTTTACAACTTTAGAGCCGGCTCTGTCATCCATTCCGGTTACAGTTCCTCTTCTTCTGTTCAAGTCACCTACCACATCTCCCATGTTTTCTTCCGGAGTCAATACTTCCAATTTCATAATTGGCTCAAGGATTACCGCTTTTGCAGCACGTGCAGCTTCTCGATATCCTAATTTAGCAGCCAATTCAAATGATAATTGGTCAGAGTCCACCGGGTGGAAAGAACCATCAGTTAAAACAACTTTCATTGCGTCCATTTCATATCCGGCCAAAGGTCCGTTTTTCATTGCCGCTTTAAATCCTTTCTCAATTGAAGGAATATATTCTTTTGGAACGTTACCTCCTTTAATTTCAGAAACGAATTCCAAACCGATTTTTCCTTCTTCTGCAGGACCAATTGAGAAAACAATGTCTGCAAATTTCCCACGACCACCCGTTTGTTTTTTGTAAACTTCACGGTGATTAGCTGTCATAGTAAATGCTTCTTTGTACTCTACTTGTGGTTGTCCTTGGTTTACTTCTACTTTAAATTCACGACGTAAACGATCCACAATAATATCCAAATGCAACTCACCCATTCCTGAAATAATAGTTTGTCCTGAAGCTTCATCTGTTCTAACTTGGAAAGTTGGATCTTCTTCTGCTAATTTAGACAAAGCAATCCCTAATTTATCCATATCCGCTTTGGTCTTTGGTTCAACCGCAATACCAATTACCGGATCTGGGAATTTCATAGATTCTAAAACAATTGGATGTTTTTCGTCTGATAAAGTATCTCCAGTTTTAATATCTTTAAATCCAACAGCTGCTCCAATATCTCCTGCTTCAATATATTCAACAGGCTCTTGTTTATTAGAGTGCATTTGGAAGATACGGGAAATACGTTCTTTATTTCCTGAACGATTATTCAATACATAAGAACCTGCGTCCAAATGCCCTGAATACGTTCTGAAGAATGCTAAACGACCTACGAACGGGTCAGTAGCGATTTTAAATGCCAAAGCTGAGAAAGGTTCATCAACAGATGGTTTTCTTGAAATTGGCTCTTCTGTATCAGGATCTGTTCCTTCAATTGCTTCTTTATCCAATGGAGATGGTAAATAACGACAAACACCGTCAATCATAAACTGAACTCCTTTGTTTTTAAATGAAGAACCGCAGAACATCGGGATGATACTCATATCCAAAGTAGCTGCGCGCAAAGCTTTGTGAATTTCATCTTCGGTAATGGAATCTTCATCCTCCATATATTTTTCCAACAGATTTTCATCGTAAGCTGCTACTTCCTCAATTAATTGACTACGGAATTTCTTAACGTCATCTTTCATTGATTCAGGAATTTCCACTACGTCAAAAGTAGAACCATAATTTTCATCATGCCATACGATAGCACGATTTTTAATCAAGTCCACTACTCCTTTGAAGTCAGCTTCTTCACCGATAGGTAATACAACCGGAACGGCATTAGAACCCAACATATCTTTGATTTGTTGACAAACTTTTAAGAAATCTGATCCTTGACGGTCCATTTTATTCACAAATCCCATACGAGGAACTTTGTAGTTGTCAGCTAAACGCCAGTTAGTTTCTGATTGAGGTTCTACTCCATCCACCGCTGAAAACAAGAATACTAAGCCATCCAATACACGTAAAGAACGGTTTACTTCAACCGTAAAGTCAACGTGACCGGGAGTGTCTATAATATTGAAGTGGTATTCATTAGCATTTGGAGTTGGTTTTCCTTGTTCTGTAGGAAATTTCCATTTACAGGTTGTTGCTGCTGATTGAATGGTAATACCTCTTTCAGCTTCTTGTTCCATCCAGTCCATAGTTGAAGCTCCTTCGTGTGTTTCTCCTATTTTGTGATTTTTACCTGTATAGAACAAAATACGTTCGGTAGTGGTGGTTTTTCCTGCATCAATATGAGCAGCAATACCAATATTTCTTGTGTATTTTAAATCTCTTGCCATCTTAATTATACTCTAAAGTGTGAGAATGCTTTATTGGCTTCTGCCATTTTATGGGTATCCTGACGTTTTTTAACAGCAGCTCCTTCTTCTTTTGCAGCAGCAATAATTTCTCCGGCTAATTTTTGTGCCATTGATTTTTCATTACGTTTTCTTGCATAAGTATTCAACCACTTCATCGCAGTAGCAAT
>JAVFAE010000016.1:0-16682 GCA_034002605.1 Weeksellaceae bacterium
CCCTCCTATTGCAAAAATATTGAATAAGCGTTCTTTGGGAAATTCCGTATATAATCTTTCTAAAATATAAACCATGTCTCTTGGTGAAAACAAATTATATCGGGACAAGCCTGAACCATCCACCCAGACCGGGTCATCAGGTATTCCAATTAAATGTTTTGTTTTTATGTAATTAATGGCTTTTTCAGTACTTATTGTTTTTGAAATCTGAGAAGAAACCATCAATAAAATCTGTTCTGCCAAAAAATTATCACTTACTTCCATCATGCGTTTGTAAACCAAATCAGAAGGTAAACTGAATAAAGTCTGTGCATTTTTGCCTAATTCTTTATCGGTTAAAAAGACTTCTTTCCCGACTGCTTCGGACAACATTTGCCGAATTAATTCATCTTTTACAACAAACGGAACTTTTGTATTGGCTCCATTTCGTGAGCCGATAGTAAATTTATTGTCATAATATTCCCGACTAAACAAAGTTTCTTCATAACGAACAGAATCTGCTAAAGTCAAAGGAAAAGCAGAAAGTCCACCTTTTCCTTTTTTTACAATTGCAGTATTTCCATACATAGGAAATTCACTTCTTTCTGCCGAATAATGTTTTTCATAATCTTCCCACGACCAGCCCAAACCCATTCTTGGTCCTTCAAATTTCCCCCAATGTAAATAAATATCACCTTCTTCCTCTTTTAAAAAATCTAAAACTCGATGAACTGATTTAAATTCCGGATGCAAAAAAGTCGGATCACCCAAACCTTCCATATATAAATCACCGTTTATCCGCTCATAGCGAAGTGCCGGAATGGAATCAGGTAAAACTTTTAGAGCAGCATATAGAGATACAATTTTAACATTAGAAGCCGGTGTAAAGTATTTAGCTCCATTATAATCCACTAAAATTTCTTTAGTTTCCGGGTCAAATAAATAAAATCCGGTAAATTGATTTTTGTAAAAATCCGATTCCAAATGAGCAATTATTTTATCTTCTTGTGCCTGAACGATAAAAGAAAATACTAGTAAAATCCCAAATAATCTGAAACTCATTATTTTTTATTTATTTGTATAGGTGAAACGGGAACTGAAATCGAAATATTATGTTTCCCCAAAATATCTATGGTTTGTTTATATAATTTAAAATACGTGTCCCAATATTCTTCTCTTTTCACAAAAGAACGAACTGCCATCTCGATTCTTAAATCAGAGAATTTTAAAACTTCTACTGTAATCGGTTTATCTTTTATGATGGATGGTTCATTTTTCAGCATCGCATACAAAGCGTCGATTGTTATATCCAAATCTTCGGTATAAGGCAATCCGATGTTAATATCCAAACGACGAGTCGGTTTAATGGAATAATTTTTAATTGGATTATTCAAAAGACTTGAATTTGGTAAAGTAACCACTTGCTGGTTATCCGTTACTATAGACGTATATAAAATACTAATAGTTTCTACAGAACCGCTTTGTCCTAAAGCTTCTATATAATCACCAACCTTAAAAGGTTTAAAGAAAATAATCAGTAAACCACCGGCAAAATTCGACAAACTTCCTTGTAAAGACAAACCTACACCGGCTGCCAATCCTGCTAATACAGCTGCTAAAGAAGTTACTTTTACACCTACTGTACTGATGGCTGTCAGAATAATTATTAATTTAAATAAGAAATCAAATAAAGGAATGATAAATTCACGAATAGTTGGCTCTACATTTCTTTTGATCATTCTTTTACGAATGATTTTTTTTAGAAAGGATGCAAGCCACAATCCTAAAATAAAAATAATAAACGCTAATCCGATTTGTACAACCAAACGGGTTGCATCCTCTAAAATCCATTCAAATTTCCCTAAATTCATATTTAATGCTTTTAATAGTGCAAAAGTAAAGTTTTAAATCACAGTCAAAAGAAACCAAATTCATAATATTCTCTAAAAAAGCCTAAAAAATACCTAAGTATAGGTATTTTCTTTGATTTTAATTTTTTATATTTTTGTTGAAACCTTGAAGGAGCAAATTATTTTGAACCTCATTCAAAATAACCTTTCTAATTAACCTCGTGAAACGGCACTCTTTTTTTAGAGAATGCCGTTTTTTTATTTTTAAACTTGTTAAATAAGAAACATCTTTATCTTTGCACCGATGAAATTTGAGATTCAATCCAAAGACACCCATTCCAAAGCCCGAGCGGGACTACTTACAACAGCTCATGGAAGCATAGAAACACCGATTTTCATGCCGGTTGGAACCGTTGCCAGTGTAAAATCAGTACACCAAAGGGAATTGAAAGAAGACATTAAAGCTCAAATTATTTTAGGCAATACTTATCATTTATATTTACGTCCCGGCACTGAAATTCTTCATCAGGCAGGCGGATTACATAAATTTATGAATTGGGAAAAACCTATTTTAACAGATAGTGGCGGATTTCAAGTATATTCTTTAGCAACAAGTCGGAAAAAATCTGAAAATGGCGTCCGATTCAAATCGCATATTGACGGTTCTTATCATTTATTTACACCGGAAAAATCCATGGAGATTCAACGTTATATCGGAGCAGATACCCTCATGGCATTTGATGAATTAACCGGAATTCCGGCTGAATATCATGATGCGAAACGTGCTATGGAAATTACCCATAAATGGTTGGAACGTTGCCGGAATTGGTTAAATGAAAATCCTGAATTATATGGTTATAAACAAACTTTATATCCTATTGTTCAAGGAAATTCTTTCCATGATTTACGAAAAGAATCTGCACACTATATAACTGATTTTAATGCGGATGGAAATGCAATCGGCGGATTAAGCGTAGGTGAACCGGAAGAAGTCATGTATGAAATTACCGATTTGGTTACCGATATACTTCCACAAGAAAAACCTCGTTATTTGATGGGAGTCGGAACACCTTGGAATATTTTGGAGTGCATTGCGCTTGGTATTGACCAATTTGATTGTGTAATGCCAACTCGAAATGCCCGAAATGGAATGATTTTCACTTGGAACGGTGTGATGAATCTGAAAAACGCCAAATGGAAAGATGATTTTTCTGCTTTGGATGAATCCGGAAAGAGCTTTGTGGATAAGGAGTATTCCAAAGCTTATGTCCGGCATTTATTTGCTGCTGAAGAATATTTAGGGAAGCAAATTGCTTCAGTTCATAATCTGGCTTTTTATCTGGATTTGGTACAAACCGCAAGAAAGCATATTTTAGACGGAGATTTTGCCGAATGGAAAAATCGAATTTTACCCCAATTAAAACAACGATTATAATTGAAAATTTTCGATAAATATATTGCCCGAAATTTCATCAGCACCTTTTTTTTCATGGTGATTATTCTTTCTACTATTGCAGTAGTGATTGATTTGAGTCAGAAATTAGGCCGAATCGAAGATCGCGGTTCTACTCCAATGGAAGCTTTAGTTTTATTTTATCCGTATTGGGCAATTTGGTTGGTCAATACATTTTTACCGGTAGCAGTTTTTATTTCGGTTATTTATTTTACTTCACGATTAACTATGCAAACCGAAATTGTGGCAGCTCAAGCGGGCGGAATCAGTTTTCACAGAATTGCAAAACCTTATTTAATCGTTGCTTCTGCAATTGCTTTGACAGCACTTTTTGTGAATAATTTTGCTCTTCCGTGGGCGAATATTAAGAAAAATAAATACCAATTTGAGTATTTGTTGAGCAACACAAAAAACCGGGAATATTACGAACGTCAAAAAATATCTTCTCGAATTTCACCTAATGAATACATCTTTGCACTGAATTATGACCGAATTCAAAAACGTGGAAATAATTTTTTGTATCAAAAATTTGAAAATGATACTTTAGTTAAACAAATCAGTGCGAGTTCATTTAATTGGGATTCAAAAGATTCGGTTTATGTACTTCGCAATGTTTATATCCGGAAAGTTGAATCAGAATTCATAGACAGCTTGGGTTATGAAACAACTTATAAAACTCAATTTGCTTCTACACCCGATGAAATTCTTCCCGAAGGTTATGTGGCCGAAACTATGAATTCCATTGAGTTAAAACAATTCATAGAAAAACAACGATTCAAAGGTTCTGCCAGTATTAATGCGTATTTAAATGAATTTTACCAACGAAATAGTACGCCTTTTTCTACTTTTATTTTGACAATTTTGGCTTTATCAATTTCTTCTCAAAAGAAACGAGGTGGTATTGGATTAAATCTGGCTTTAGGGATTTTAATGGCATTTATTTACATTTTTTTCAATCAAATTTCATTGACTTATTCCGCACAAGGCTATGTTTCTCCGTTTGTTGCTGCTTGGGGACCAAATTTCATATTTGGGATTCTTACTGCATTTTTCTATTTTAAACGAGCAAGAACTTAAAAAAAACAAGTTGAAAATCAAGCTAAATATAAGTCGATCAAGCCTTCCGGCGTTTCCACTTTAATGAATTTCTCTGTTTTATTTACTTCCAAAATCCATTCATCCACTACCGGAATCAGAATTTCTTTTCCATTGTAGTCTATTTCAAATAAAGCCTGAATGCCGCTATCATTAACGTTTTTTATACTACCGATTTCTCCTTTTTGTGCATCTATTACTTTATAACCGATGATGTCGTGGTAATAAAAATCAGTTCCATTCAATTCCGGAAGTGTTTCCAAGGGCAAATAAAGAGAACGATTAATGAGTTTTTCAGATTCTTCTGCTGAAATATCTTCAAATTTCACCAATAATTTATTTTTGGAGTGAGGACCAATTGTTTCAAAGAAAAAAGGAACCAGTATTCCATTTGTTTCAATGAATACTGATTCCATATTTTCGTATAATTCAGGATTATCTGTTTCCAAATGCACGATAAGATTGCCTTTAAAACCGTGTTTTTTTGTGATTTTACCTAAGTAATAGCAATCGTTTTTTTGCATTTTTGCACAAACTTGAATTATTCTTCAGTTGCTGCTTCTTCTGCAGGAGCTTCTCCTTCTGTTGGTTCTTCGGTTGCTACCTCTTCAGTTGTTACTTCAACTTCTTCTTCAACTGGAGCTTCTTCAACTGCTACCCGAGCTTCTGCTTTTTTCTTTTCAGCTTCCAAAGCACTTGCTTTAGCATCTTCTTTGGCTTTTGCTAAGCCCTCTTTTTTACTTTGAACCGCATTGGCTCTTTCATCTAACCAAGCGTTAAAACGGTTTTCTGCTTCTTCTTCAGAAAAAGCACCTTTTGCTACACCACCCAATAAGTGTTTTTTCATCAAAGCCCCTTTGTAAGAAAGAATATTTCTTACTGTATTACTTGGTTCAGCACCTGTCATTAACCAATGAACGGCTCTGTCTAAATCCAAATCAATAATTGCGGGGTTTGTAATCGGGTTATAAGTACCAATTTTTTCGATGAAGCGACCATCTCTTTTTGCTCTTGAGTCAGCTATTACAATGTGAAAGAATGGTTTTCCTTTTCTTCCGTGTCTTTGTAATCTAATTCTTGTTGCCATTTAATTATATGTATTTGTGGGAACTCTGTCCCGGTTAATTACATTTTGAGGGTGCAAATATAGTATTTCCGAATGAAACAACAAGCTAATTTTAATTATTTTTAGCGAGTTAACTTATTACAAAAATTCTTGTTTTGTATGATTTGGAAATTCCTAAAATAAATAAAACGGGCTTTTAAACCCGTTTTATTTATTATTTATGAAATTTTCTTATTTCTACAAATTCCTTGGATTAGAATCGTCAATAGAATAATATTCAATTACATCATTGTAATTTGAATAATCTACTTGCGCTGATTTTCCGCCATAGTCTGCAGGTATCAATAAAACCCGAAATGTTTTGTTGATGACATAGGATGTATTTGTTAAGTCAAAAGTTCCCCCGGCATAAATAACAAAATCATAACGGGAAAAATCATAATTGTAATCCACTTCATGTCCGTCATTTAGATAAAATGTGATTGGAATTTGCTGCCAAATCGGAAAGCCATCATTGGTTTCTCCTACTTTCATGTACATCAAAAGCATGTCGGTTGAATACATTGGATTGTAAAAAGTTTTTGAAATCTGCCATGTATTATTTATAAATTGAAAATTTTCATTTTTAATATCATAAGCAACAGGATAAGTGTCATAATCGACATAAACTATGTCGTCATTAGAGCGACAGCTAAAAGTTGCAAAAGCAAAAATTACAACTAAAAAAAGTGAGGTTAATTTTTTCATAAATTTAATTTTTAAAAGTTTTTCTATTTCCATTGTCAATTAATATTCCAAAAGTAGAAGAATTTATTTAAAATTTCATTACTGATTTTTTCATAAGTCTAAATTCCTTGTTTTTTTAACTGAAAATATTCTTTTATACTATTTTAAGGATCTACATTTATATTTATTTTTACTGAACGAAAGTATTTAACACTGTGTAAATTATCAAGTGTTTTTTGAATTAATTCTTTACTAGTAGTAGGTGATGATTTTTCCGGAATTTTAATTAACACAATTTGAATAAATTGGTTTCTGATTCTTGAAATTACTGGTGCTTCGGGACCTAATAAATGTTTATCATCAAAATAAGGGCGTAATAATTTAACAAATTCTTTGGCTGCTTTTTCAGTTTTTTCTTGTTGAGTATGTTTAAAAGTTAACTGAATCAAACGTAAAAAAGGCGGATATAGAAACGATTTTCTTTCGTACAAAATATCTTTTGCATTTTTTTCATAATCGTACCGGCTGATATTTTGTAAAACCTGATGATCCGGTGCATAAGTTTGAATTAAAACTTTTCCCTGTTCTTTTCTTCTCCCTGCACGTCCCGCTACTTGTGTCAACAATTGAAAAGCCTTTTCATGCGCACGAAAATCCGGAAAATTAAGTAAAGTATCTGCTCGAATCACTCCTACTAAACCAATATTTGAGAAATCTAATCCTTTTGCCAATATCTGTGTTCCGACTAAAATGTCAATTTCTTGTTGTTCTACTGCTTCAAACATCTTTTCATACGCATTTTTTTTACGCATAGAATCGACATCCATCCGGGCAATTTTTGCTTTTGGAAATAGATTACTTAATTGTAATTCAATTTGTTGTGTTCCAATTCCTTTTGTTGTCAATTCAAAACTTTGGCAATTAACACATTTGGAAGGTTTATTCTGAGAATGACCACAATAATGACACTTGAGTAAATTTGTAAATTTGTGATAGGTCAACGGCACATCACAATTCGGACAAAAAGGAGTGTGTCCGCAACTTAGACATTCCATTACCGGTGCATAACCTCTCCGATTTTGAAAAATTAAAACTTGTTTTTCTTCTCGTAAAGCTTCCTCTATAGCATCCCGTAAAATATGGGTAATATCTCCTGTAATTTCTTTTGTACGAAGTGCCGAACGAAGATCTACCAATTCAATTTTAGGCAAAGGAACCGAACTGAATCGCTTAGTCAATTGGACATAACCGTATTTTCCTGATTGAGCATGGTGATACGATTCAAAAGAAGGTGTGGCAGAACCTAAAATACTATTGGCTTTGAATTGATGAGCTAAAACCAATGCCATGTCTCTTGCCTGAAAATGGGGTTTAATATCCTCTTGTTTATACGCCGATTCATGCTCTTCATCCACAATGACCAAACCCAATTCAGAAAATGGTAAAAACAAGGAAGAACGTGCCCCAATCACGATTTTATATTCCTGATTCAATGTTTTTTCCCACAATTCTACCCGCTCATTTTGATAAAATTTAGAATGATAAATTCCAACTAAACTTCCAAAATGCTTCCGAATTCTTTGTACCATTTGAGAAGAAAGTGAAATTTCAGGCAAAAGAAAAAGTGTGGTTTTATCTTCTTCTAAAGCTCTTTCTATCAGTTTAATATACACTTCTGTTTTTCCGCTTGAAGTTATGCCGTGTAAAAGAACTGTTTTATTTTGGTCAAAAAATTCCTGAATTTTCTCTAAAGCTCGATCTTGTTCTTCATTTAATTCTTTTGAATTTTCTATTTCCGAATCAATTTCTGCTATTCTTGAAATTTCCAAATCGTAAATTTCGAGAATTTCTTTTTCCTGCATGGTTTGAAACATGGCGTGTGTTCCTCCGTATTTTTTAATGAATTTTGAAATACGAATAGGTTTATTCGATTGTGTTTCTTCAACAATCAATTGTAGAAAAACTTCTCTTTGTTTTTTGGCTGATTTTAAGCTATCCATTGCCTTTTCAAACAAATTTTTATCGGATTTTACTTCCGGTTTTATTCGGACAAAAACGCCTTTTTTAGGTGTATATTTTTCTTTTAAAATTTCATCCAATTGAATAATTCCTTTTTCCCAAAGTGATTTTATGACAGAAATAACATATTTACGTTCAATGGATTGGGAAATTTCACTAATCGAAAGCAATCCTTTTTTATCGAGTAAATACACGACAATCCGTTCATTTTCGGATAATTCTTCTTCAATCTGCGAAACATTTCCGGTAAAACGAACAAAAGTTTCGCTTTCCCATTTAAGTGCAGTTGGAAAAGCATTTCGGTAAACTTCACCTAAATTACACATATAATAACTTGCCATCCATTCCCAGAATTGAATTTGTTGTTCAGTTACCAAAGGTTCTAAATCCAAAATTGTATCAATGAATTTAGTTTTAAATAATTCCGGCGAACGGGAATGAGTGGAATGAACTATTCCGGTGTAAAGTTTATTAGAGCCAAAAGGAACTGCCACTCTCTGCCCAATTTTCAAATACTGAATTTCCTGATTGGGAACTTCATAAGTAAAAGTTCCGGGCAATGCCAAAGGCAAAATAATTTCAGCAAAATATTTTTGATTCATAAACGGCAGCAATTTACAAAAAAGCTAACTTACTGTGGGGCTTTATTAGCGAAAGTGTATTTTAATTTTATGGAATTTTTAGAATACCAAATTAACAGTTTGAGGAAAATAAAAAGCTGTCGCATTACACAACAGCTTTTAAGTTTGAATCAACCGTTATTTTATTTCAGCCGTCCATTCAGCACCGCTAATATCAATCAATTTTATGAAATAATTCTCTTTGACTTTCGTGTTTTCTAAATCAAGTGTTATATCAGCTTTTGCACCAAGTGGTATAATCAAACTGTGTTTTCCTGATTTGATTTTTGCCACGTAATAATTGTGGATATTATCTTCTGGAAATTGAGCCAATTCGTTTTGGTCTATAGATTTTACAACTTTATTTTGCTCATCCAGAATCTCAATGCCAATCAGAAACGAACCGTAAACATCTGCACCTTCTACTCTGAAAATCTGAAAAGTAAGTTGAGAGTCCTTATGTTGAATATTAGAAATTTCGACTTTTGGTTTTACTGACTTATTATGCAAGTTCCCAAACACACCTCCGTGAAAATATTGGTTAGTAAACAATGTCAAACCAAAAATAAGCAGCGACATAACTAAAATTTTTGGTTTTAAATTTTTTACGGGAAGTACACCCGAACCTAAAAACGAAAACCATTTTTTGTGGGTAAAGGCATAATTTTTAGTCATTAAATAATTATCTAATGAATACGAACCGCTTCCTGTGAGAAACAGTGTAAAACCACCTGCAACACCCAAAATCCCGATTTGCCATTCATCTAAACAAGTGGTACCAATCCAACCCGAACCTAAAAGAATACCCATCGCTAAGAAAAACACACCTATACTCATCAATCGTGTAAACAGTCCGAAAATGATGAATAAACCTACAATAGCTTCCACAATCGTAAAGGTGACCATTGAAATTTGTAAGGCTTCGGGATTGGAAACGAGGTATTCGATAATCGGTTGAATACCCAAGGCATTGGGTAAAAAATGATTGAATTTTTCGCCTATATAACCTGCTTCTTCAGGAATAAGCTTGTTGTCTAAGATTAATCTTCGCCAAAAAGCGGAGAAATATGTCCAACCGATTACCCAACGGAAGGACAATGTAAAAAGTCCAGCCTTATTATTGGCTGTATTGTCAATATGATGTTTCATTGAATTTATATTTTAATTAAACGTGAAAAAATATTATAGCTCTTCAACTTTGCTCAAGAAGAAGTTATTTTGTTAGGCTATATGAAGTTTCAAGCGTTTATATAAAATATATTTCGGTGGACTGTTGCCCGAAGAATTTTTAGAATACTTATTGTTTATTTTGATGGAACGAACTGCAAAAAACAAATTTTCTGATACCACAAATGGCTCAATTTCTTTATTAATGTCCGACTGTTTTACAACTGAAATTTGTTGCTTTTCATTTTGGGAATATTGACAGGAATTTGTTGGTGTAATTGTTCGTGTCTTGTTGAACGGTTTAGCATATTCCGTATTGGATATACCGAAAAAAGCTTCTTTGACCACACAAGGACTTAATGCAAACAAAACAAACCACATCAAAACGATATGTTGAGTGTTTCTGATATGATTTTTTGTTTTAAACATTTTTACAAAAGTATAATTATTTTACGGGAATTACTCATATCTCTAATAAAACCGACTCTTTAAACGGATTTTTAATTCTTCTTTATAAATTTTGCTTTGTAAATCTCGCCGTTTTCAGTTTTAGCTCTGATAAAATAAGTACCTTGAGGAAGTTGTTTTATATTTAATGAATCAGTTTTTATGTCTGATTCGAAAATCTTTTTTCCCTCCCGACCAAATAAATCTATTTTACTAAGTGGAAAGGAAAAATACAGAACATCCGATGTAGGATTTGGATATATTTTTAAAGATTCATTATTAATTTGAGCTACTGATAAAGTCGGAGTACCCATTAAACGAATGATTCCCTTGTAGTTGTTTCCATTGTAATAAGAAAAACTCCCGCTAACCACTATTTTTCCATCTTCTTGTATTCTGATTCCTTTTACTCCTTGGTCGAACCCTGTTCCCACATCAAAAGAAGTATCGACTTCGCCGTTTTCATGCAAACGCACTATGTTTTTTGAGGTCACGCCGTCATAGGTTTCAAAAAGTCCGCCCACCAAAATTTTACCATCATTCTGTACAGCCAAATCTGTAATGGTAATAAGATTCGCATTGGGAACGACATGAAAGGTTTCGTCCCTACTTCCGTCCGGGTAAAGACGAATCAGTGCATAAACAGGAATGCCGTCATAAGCTGTAAAGCTGCCTCCCAGAAGCAATCTACCGTCTGTAAGTTCTATGATAGCATTAATAGACGTTGAGCTCGTTGCGGAAGTAAAGCCAATCCCGGTTTGAAAAGCAGAGTCATACGTACCATCGGGATTTAAACGTACAATTCCATTGGTATTGCCCATTTCTCCATCTACATCATAACTGTAATTAAATCTTCCTCCCACTAAAATTTTATCATCCTGAAGTACTTTAATGGAACTAATCGGATGTGCGCTGAATCCACTGGTCTCACTAAAAGTCTCATCAAAGCTGCCATCCGGATTTATTCTTGCCAACTGATTGACGATATGATCATTGAACATATCGATATTTCCTCCGGCTACTATTTTACCATCGGACTGCAAATCAAAAGAGAATACCCCCAATGCTCCATAATTATTAAAAAAACCTGTGCCGGTATCAAAAGTAGTGTCTATACTTCCGTCAGAATTCAATCGTATGATACCCCCGGCGGTATGACCATTGTAAGAAGTAAATCCTCCACTAACCATTATTTTACCATCAGGCATCACTTTTAGATGGGAAACCGAGCTGTCAAAACTCTCACCCACATCAAAAGAATCGTCAAAACTTCCGTCTGAATTCAGGCGGGCAAGGTTTTTTGAAGTAGCACCGTTATAAAAAATAAAATTACCTCCGGCTACGACTTTTCCATCTTGCTGTAAATCTATTGAATTTACCAAACCGGGATAACCTCCGTTATGACCAAAACCGTCGATTATATTAAAATCCAAATCAATATCTGCATTATTTTGTGAGAAAGAAACCGTAAAACAAAAACAACTTATTAGAGTCATTATATTTCTGTAATTCATTGTAAATAAATTTAAGATAAGTTTTAAAACAAACTTAATCAATAATTTTGAAATAAATCACGGGCATCCTTGATTAAAGGGCGAACCGTATTCATTAGGGCATTCGTCTTTATCGTCCGGAACTCCGTCCAAATCTGTATCAGTAGAAAGTTCTTTGTTTATATTTCCTGATAATTCTGTCGTTTTAGGACAACCCATATTGAAAGGTGAACCGGGTTCATTCGGACAAGCATCTTTGTAATCCCAAACTCCATCCAAATCGGAATCAATAGTTTTATTCGTATTCAATATTTTTTTTTGAGAACAAGAATAAAGTGTAAAAAAACCAAATAAAATAAGTAAAATTAAACGCATGATTTTCTTTCTAATAACAAAACTACTTCATAAGTTTGAAAATTACACGTCTATTTTCAAAATTCTTTTGATCGTCGCATATTTCCTGTGGACGACATTCCGGATGACGAAGTTCTGTATCGCCTTTTCCGGTAATTTTCATTCGATTTTCGGGAATTCCTTTTGTTTTTAAATAATCAGCTACGGCTTGTGCACGCTGAATGGATAAATTCAAGTTATATTGCGGTGTTCCGGCTGCATCGGTATGTCCTTCAACTTCATAAATTAAATCAGTTTCTAAAATAATGGCAGCTGCTGTATTTAATTTTTCATAAAATTGGGGTTGAATTTCATACGAATCAAATTCAAATTCAATTCCTTCCATCATCCGATTAATTTCCAAGGTTATATTTTCTTCTTTGGTATTCGGGCAACCTTTTCGGTTTATATTTCCTTTATCAAACGGACATTCGTCCAAGGTATTCGGAACTCCGTCAAAATCAGAATCAAAGTCATTTTGAAAACTAACAGAACTTTCTGTAATCGCATACGAAGGAATTGTTCGCCCATCTTTCAGTCGGTTTATTTCGACAAATGAAGTGTAAGGTGTAGAAATATTCAGCTCCTCACCTATTTTTATAATTTCATTCCGGTATTTTCCCGATTGAATGCAACGCGAACCGCAACGTTCTTCTTCTTGTAATAAATAGTCTATTTTTTCAATACTCCACAGATATTTTAAAATCAACAAATCTTCATTGTGCAATTCAGCAGTTAAACCATATTCTTTTTCATATATTTCTTCTCCGTTTATTCCGGTTAGAATTAACTTAGGATTCCGATTTCGACTGCATTCTTTAGTTATAAACTGGCTGGATTGACCGGACAAAAATCCATTGTATTGTTGCGGATAAGTTTCATTTAAATTTAATTCTTTTGAACTGATTTTAATGTAACGTAAAACAGGTGATTGAATCCACTCAAAAAATCGGTCAGCTTCTGCTTTGGCTTGTTTTTGGTCATTAACCAATATCGCT
The DNA here is from genome assembly GCA_034002605.1 of Weeksellaceae bacterium. Lineage (GTDB taxonomy): Bacteria > Bacteroidota > Bacteroidia > Flavobacteriales > Weeksellaceae > Moheibacter. The sequence goes on from JAVFAE010000016.1 coordinate 13,307, forward strand.
TTTGTTCCGGTAACCGATGCCAATAACTGTAGATTTTTTCGTCCGATCTCATATCCAATTCCAAAAATAAAATATTGTGCATCGGGTAAATTCGTTCTTAAATCACGAATCATTAAATTAGACGTATTTAACATTCCGTCCGTAATTAAAACCACAATTCGATTATATTCCGGTTTCGGTTTATACCGATAAATTTGTTGTAAAGCTTCGCTCAATTCCGTATTTCCTTTTCCTCTTTGTTGCGACAAAATTTCCTTTACCGCTTCTTTATTTTCAGGCGTTGCATAAACCGATTTTTCTGCAAAAAAATCACTGGTTCCGGCAAAAAATAAAATATTGAATTTTTCATCTGAATTTAAATCATTTACCACCCGCATGATTAATTCTTTTGAAATTTCAATCGGAAATCCCAACATAGAACCTGAAACATCCATTACAAAAATATATTCACGAGGTGCAATATTTTTTTTATCAATTTCTTTAGGTGGTTCTACCGAACCTAAAATATAACGACATCCTTTCTCTTCATAAACCAACATTCCGGCTTGAATTTCGGAATTTTGTGTTTCAAAGCTTATTTTCACATTCCGGTCAATTGGAAATTTAGTTATTTCCACATTATGATGTTTCGCTGAAACCAAATTAAAATCTGTGTTTTGAAGATTAATTTTTGAATTTTGAATCGGAATTGAACTGGCTAAATCAATAGAAATTGAAAAATCTTCCGGTTTTTTTGAATAATTTTCAGTTACTAATCCGGGTAATTGGAAAATTTTCAGGTTTTGGTCTTTTTGAATGGTTTGAATATAGCGAACAGATATTTTAAATTCATCATTTTGAATGATTTCGGGTAATTCCAATTGAATATATGAAGAGTTTTCACTATGTGTTAAATTTATTTTTTTTCCTTTTTTATTTTCTGCATTGACTTGATTTCGAACACGATTCATGTTCTGAGCATCTAAATAATAATAGTTTCCTTTGTATTCAACCGATAGTTCATACAAAGTAGAATTCATTTTTACCGGAAATAAATAATAAGCTATTGAAGTTTCAGAAATTTTGAAATTTTGCTGAAGGAATACATCTGTTTTTTCACCAACAATTGTAATTTTAGCTGTTTGTTCTATTAATTCAATTTCTCCTTTTTCTGCAATTAAATGAGGGATAAGTTTTTCTTGCGAGAATAGTGAAACGCATAAAATTAAACAGAAAACAGAAAAACCACAACGCATAAAACTAAAAAAATTAACTCAAAATCAATGTTTTATCTTCTTATTACAATGATTTCAAAGTTATGAAAATAATTTATGTTGCTGTGTTTTTAAATTTATTTAAAAAGTAATCAGCAAAAATTTATTGCATCTCAGGATTATTTTTTCCCATTGACTGCATCATTTTCTTTCCGCCCGGAGATTGCATAAAACGCATCATTTTTCCCATTTCGGAGAATTGTTTTAGCAATTGATTTACTTCCTGAATTGAAGTTCCTGAACCGTTTGCAATTCGTTTTTTACGACTCGCATCAATGATGGTAGGTTGTTGTCTTTCTTTTGGTGTCATGGAACGAATAATGGCTTCGACTCCTTTAAACGCATCATCTTCAATTTCAACATTTTTCAAAGCTTTTCCTGCTCCCGGAATCATTCCTAACAAATCTTTCATATTTCCCATACGTTTGATTTGTTGAATTTGCTTTAAAAAATCGTCAAAATCGAATGTGTTTTTTGCGATTTTTTTGGATAAACGCTTGGCTTCCTCTTCATCAAATTGTTCTTGCGCTCTTTCTACCAAAGAAACAACGTCTCCCATTCCTAAAATACGGTCTGCCATACGTTCCGGATAGAAAATATCCAGTGCTTCCATTTTCTCACCGGTAGAAATGAATTTAATCGGTTTGTTAACAACGGTTTTAATCGTTAAAGCCGCTCCACCGCGAGTGTCTCCGTCTAATTTCGTTAATACAACACCATTGTAATCCAAAACTTCGTTAAATGCTTTAGCCGTATTTACCGCATCTTGTCCGGTCATGGAATCTACGACAAATAAGGTTTCGGTAGGCTGAACGGTTTGGTGAACCTGACGAATTTCATTCATCATAGCTTCATCAATTGCTAAACGACCGGCAGTATCAATAATAATGATATTGTGTTTTCCTTCTTTTGCTTTAGCAATCGCATTTTGAGCGATTTGAACCGGATTTTTATTTTCTTCTTCTGCATAAACCGGAACGCCAATTTGTTCGCCCAATACTTTTAATTGGTCAATCGCTGCCGGACGATACACGTCACCGGCGACCAATAAAGGATTTTTTCCTTTTTTATTTTTTAAATAATGAGCTAATTTTCCTGAAAAAGTAGTTTTACCCGAACCTTGTAATCCGGCAATTAAAATAATAGTAGGATTCTCAGAAATATTTAATTCAGAACTGCCTCCACCCATTAATTCAGCTAATTCGTCATGAACGATTTTAACCATTAACTGATTCGGATTCAAAGAAGTAATTACATTTTGACCTAAGGCTTTTTCTTTTACTTTATCGGTAAAATCTTTGGCAACTTTGTAGCTAACATCGGCATCCACCAAAGCACGTCGTACTTCTTTAATGGTTTCAGCTACGTTAATTTCCGTAATTTGTCCTTTCCCTTTCAGGGTATGTAATGCCTTGTCTAATTTATCTTGTAAACTCTGAAACATTCTATTCTTTTTTATTTGGATTGCAAAAATACGGTTTTAAGCATAATTCTACAACCCAATTTGTTGGCTTATTTATCGTTTTAAATGTGTGTTTTCTGAAAGAAAAATGGATTATTCTTTCAATTCTTGATTTTTTCTATTTCTCCACCAAAAAAATCCACTACCTAAAAGACTTAAACCAAAAATTATATTAAAAGCTAAAGTCATGGTTTTTCCGGTTTCAATAATTGGCGGATTAAATTCCATTATAATTTCTTTATCTCCTTCATTTAACTGAACAGCTCTTAAAAAGTAATTGGCTTTCAGTAAATTTCGTTCTTTTCCATCCACTTTAATTGTCCATCCATGCGGATAATAAATTTCAGAAAAAACAGCTATTTTGGGCGAATTAATTTCAGTTTTATAAACTAATTTTTGTGGAGAATAATCAATTAATTCAATTTTTGAATTTGTTTCTGTTGGTAAAACTTTTTGAATTTGATTGGCTAAATTGGATTGTAAAATAACGGTTTTATTCAAATCTACTTCTTTCAAAGCCATAATTTCTTCGTTTGAATTTTGCACCCAATGTACATTTGAAACCAACCAAGCATTTCCATAAGCATCGGGATTTAATTCTAACATAGGACTTCTTGCACTTCCATGAACAATATATTTAGTGTTCATAAGATTTAAAATT
>JAVFAE010000017.1:0-16477 GCA_034002605.1 Weeksellaceae bacterium
GTTCTTTTACATTTGGATTTAAATGTACCGGATAAATTATCTGAACACCCGGATTCTCTTCCGCAATCTGCTTCAAAGCTTCACAAATCCGAAAAAAGCCTTCGCCGTGATTCTCTCTTCGGTGTCCGGTAACTAAAATAGTTTTTTTGTTGGGTTGAATTATTCCGGATAAAGTTTCGATTTCTGAATCTCGGAAATCAGCATTATTTACTTTCTCAATTCCATAAAGAAGTGCATCAATTACCGTATTTCCGGTTACGCAAATCGAAATTTCCGATTTAGCTTCTTTTATTAAGTTTTCTTTAGATTTTTCAGTCGGAGAAAAATGATAATCTGTTACAATCCCTGTTACCTGACGGTTCATTTCTTCCGGAAAAGGAGATTGTAAATTATGAGTCCTTAACCCCGCCTCGATATGGCAAACTTTTGCTTTACTGTAAAATGCCGCCAAACTTGCAGCCATTGTAGTAGTTGTATCCCCATGAACATAAACATAATCTGGTTTAAACTCCTCCAAAATCGGTTTTAATCCTATAATAATATCTGAAGTCAAATTATATAAATTCTGATTAGGACGCATCAAATTCAAATCATAATCCGCATCCAATTCAAAAAAATCCATTACCTGATCTAACATTTCTCTGTGTTGGGCCGTTAAACAGACTTTGGTAATAAATGTTTCAGAATGCTCCTTAAACTTATGAATTAATGGAGCCATTTTAATAGCTTCTGGGCGAGTTCCAAAAATAATCAGGTTTTTTAGCTTCATTTTTTTCTGTTAAATTTTATAAAGATGTGCAAATGTAGGAGTTTTTGATTGGTATTGCTTAATGATAAAGCACAAAGTAATAGAGTTTTCAATAAAAGAAGTTTTAAAAAATATAGTTTTTTAACTTTAAAAGTTATATTTGCTAAAATTTTATTTCAACTTCATGGAACAAAATAAAACAAATCAGCCAAAAAATGAAGAAATTGATTTAATCCAACTATTAGAATATTTTAAAAACGGAATAAAATCAGTTTTTAAAAGAATTGGAAAAATAATCGGTTTATTCATCCAAATAATTATTCTCCTTAAGAAAAATTGGATTTTAGTCGTTTCTTTTATTCTATTGGGAGCACTTTATGGAGCAGTTATTAAACCTTTGCTATCCAAGAAAAATTCTCAACAATATGAGTTTGTTTTAAAAGGGAATTCACTGAGCAATATGGAATTATACTCCATCGCAAAAGAAATCAATAACACAAGTTCAGAAACTGAAGTTTCAGAAGAAGAAACGAAAATGACAGCTAATTTAAACATTAGCCGAATGAACATTGAGCCTATTGAGAGAGATGAAGATGTGATTAACAACTATTTTGAGCAAATTGAACTCAATATGTTTCGAGGTTTAATGACCGACACTTTATATTTTCAAGTTTTCAATCTCAAATCTCATAAATCCAATTTATTGGAATCTGATTATGCTTTACAAAAAGTAAATTTAACACTGAAAGAAGGAGTAAATCCACAAGAAATTCAGGAACAACTTTTTGCTTATTTGAAAAATTCACATAAAATAAACACAGAACAAGAAATCCGACTGAATTTACTCAAAAATCACGAAAGACGAATCGAAAGAGCAATTGACAATATCGACTCTTTAATGGGTGCAAGAGTAAGTGCCAACAAAAATGCAAGCACACCGGGAAGCGACCAAATGATGGTCAACACAGCTTATAGAAATAATGTCGAGCGCGATTTATTAGATTCTTACGATTTATACTCCAAAAGATTATACAGTGTTCAAACCACAAGATCCAATTACGAAAGTGGCTTCTCAATCGTTTCAAATATCCATGCAGTAAAAGAAACCGGTTTCTTGGGAATTCCTGCTATTAAATTTTCTATTTTAGGATTTCTCTTTTCTCTGATGGTTGTTTTAGGAATACAAATAAACCACTATCTGAATCGCTATGCAGAAAAGCATAATTTAAATTAAATTTAAAAGTAAGAAACTACTTAAAATTTGTAATTCCATAAAAGTTAATTTTTTTGCTTAAAGAAATTCCTGTTTCAATTTTCTAAGGATTATATTTGCCTAAAATTAAAGTAAAATGTTGACCGTACCGGCTATTTTAGAAAACAAAGAACAAGTTTTAGAAGGACTTAAAAAAAGAAATTTCAACGAATTAGGATTGATTGACGAAGTAATTAACACAGACGAATTACGTCGTAAAACTCAATTTGAATTGGATACTATTTTGGCTGAATCCAATAAATTATCAAAAGAAATCGGTCAATTATTTCAACAAGGAAGAGCCGAAGAAGCCAATCAGTTGAAAGAAAAAACGGCTACTTTAAAAGAAAATACCAAAGAATTACAGGACTTATTGGCAAAATACGAAGAAAGCCTTCAGTCTATGTTGTATTTAATTCCCAATATTCCACACTCCAGCGTAGTTGCCGGAAAATCGGCAGAAGACAACGAAATCGTTTTCACATACGGCGATGCTTCTCCAAAACCGGAAGCAATTCCTCATTGGGATTTGGCAAAAAAATTCAATTTAATTGATTTTGAATTAGGTGTGAAGATTACCGGAGCAGGATTTCCACTTTATTTGGGAAAAGGAGCAAGACTACAACGTGCTTTGATTCAGTTCTTTTTGGATAGGAATACAACTGCCGGTTATTTGGAAGTAATTCCTCCTTTTGTAGTGAATGAAGCTTCCGGATACGGAACCGGACAATTGCCTGATAAAGAAGGACAAATGTATTTTGTAAATGAAGATAATTTGTATTTAATTCCCACTTCTGAAGTTCCGATAACCAATATTTACCGAAATGAATTGCTCGAAAATTCTGATTTACCAATCAAAATGACAGCTTATTCTCCTTGTTTCCGTCGTGAAGCCGGAAGTTACGGAAAAGATGTTCGCGGTTTGAATCGTTTGCATCAGTTTGAAAAAGTAGAAATTGTGCGAATCGAAAAACCGGAAAATTCATATAAAGCTTTGGATGAAATGGTAAATCATGTGAAATCCTTATTGGAAGATTTAGAATTACCGTATCGCATTTTGCGTTTGTGTGGTGGCGATATGGGTTTCACCTCTGCTTTGACTTATGATTTTGAAGTATTTTCAGCTGCTCAGGAAAAGTGGTTGGAAGTAAGTTCTGTTTCTAATTTTGAAACTTTCCAAGCGAATCGTTTAAAATTACGATTTAAATCCGATGGAAAAAACGAATTGTGTCATACTTTAAATGGAAGTGCTTTAGCTCTTCCACGAATTATGGCTTCTCTTTTGGAAAATCATCAACAAACAGACGGAAGCATTCAAATTCCGGAAAAATTAAGAGCTTATACCGGATTTGATTCGATTTAATCAAAAATCAATTTTCCGACTTTTTTCTTTTTTCATAAGGTGATTTTTCAACCGGATTTTTATCTGAAATTCCATAAAAAATGGAAATAATAACTAAAAAAACGGCATAAAGCACAAAAGCTGCTAAAAATCCAACTATGTAATTGATGGCATATCCAATAATGGAAACTATAAGAAATCCGATTCCGTAATATATAAAGTAATTAAATCGCATGCTTTATTTTAATTTGATAAAATTTAAATCCTGAAAATCATAACTAAAATCTGTCAAAGGAGAAATAGGCGCCATCGTAAATCCAATACATTTCCCATTTTCGATTTTTATATAAACAAAAGCATCGGCATGCAAATAAGGATTATCCCATTTCACAGCAAAAACATCGTCTTTGTAATAAAATAATTCTCCGGCTAATTGTTTGGAACGTTGAGATTCAAAACGTAATTTTCCTTTTTCATTAAAAATCTTTACATCACCAAACCAATCATCTTGATAAGTGCCTGAAAGTGAGTCAAAATAAGCTATTTTTACTTTTTTATTCTTCTCGACTGTTTCCCAAACTTCCTGTGTAATTTTATCGGCATCCCCTTTTCGTTTTGAAATTAATTCATCATATTCTTTCACCCAATCTTTTTCGGGCAATCCCAAATAATGGTCTTTAATCGTATTGGAAATCGCCATAAAAGCCACACCTTCCTGCTGATTGGTCAACACCACAATTCCTAAATTCAATTGAGGATAAAGAATAAACTGCGTTACGATTCCTTCCAAGCCTCCGGTATGCGAAACTTCTAATTTTCCGTTCATATCCTGTACTGAAAATCCTAAACCGTAAGCTCTGAAAAGTGTATTATACGGTGGACGAGTGTAATTTAACATCAAAGTTTGAGGAACAGATAATTGTTTCATTTGCTCTTCAGAAACCAATTGTTTTCCATCAGCCGTTTTTCCGTAATTCAATTGAAATTGCGCCCATTTCATCAAATCATCAACATTGGAATAAATTCCGGCAGCCGCATCAAAAATCGGATTGGTATAACGCTCAATTACTTTTAATTTTCCATCTATCGGAACGTGAGGAACCACGACATTGGAACGGTCTTTTAAACGATTCCAACTTCCGGCTGTCCGTGTCATTCCCAAAGGTTGTATAAAATTTTCTTCGATGAATTCTCCCCAAGATTTTCCGGAAATTCTTTCTATTACTACACCCGCAATGATGTACAATAAATTATCGTAATCGTATTTGGTTCTAAAATCCGAAACCGGTTTTAAATAATGAATGTTTTTTATGATGTCTTCCGAAGTGAAATCATGTCCGTCCGGCCAAACCATTAAATCACCCGCGCCCAATCCCAAACCACTTCGATGCGTAACCAAATCACGGATTGTAAAGTGTTCCGTTACATATTCATCATACATTTTAAATTCCGGAATATGCTGTTTCACTTTATCATCCCAATTGAGCTTTCCTTGGTCAATTAAAAGTGCAATCGCCGTAGTAGTAAACGCTTTGGAGTTGGAAGCAATTCCAAAATTAGTAGCAGAATTTACTTTTTCTCCGGTTTCTATATTTGCCAATCCGTATCCTTTTGCCAAAACAATTTTCCCGTCATGAATAATACCGACTGAAATTCCCGGAACATTAAAGGTTTCCAAAGTTCTTTTTACCAATTCATCTACTTTTTGTTCTGAAATTTCTTGTGAAAAAGTCAAAACTGAAAAAAGAAAAGAAGAAAAAACTAAGACGTTTTTAAATTGCATAATCTAATTTTTTGATGGTTTTATTTCAACTAAACCGACGATTACAAATACAAAAAAAGCCGACTTTATAATCCGGCTTTTTGTTCAATTTGTTATTGATTAATTCATTATAGCTTGTAATTTCTGCTCTAATTGTGATTTTGGAACAACGCCTACTACTTTGTCCACCACTTTTCCGTCTTTGAAAAACAAAATGGTAGGGATATTCCGGATTCCGTATTCTGCTGCAATTTGTTGATTATTATCCACATCCAACTTAGCTACAACGGCTTGTCCTTCGTATTCTTTTGCTAATTCTTCTACAGTTGGAGCGACCATACGACAAGGACCACACCAAACCGCCCAAAAATCTACCATTGCTGGTTTTCCTGCTTCTAAAACATCTTTTGCAAACGATGTATCTGTTACTTCAAGTGCCATTTTTTAGTATTTTAATAATTTTTAACGTTCAAAGATATTGTATTTTTATTAATCTTTTGTTTAATCTAATAGGATTTATCAATTCAATGATAATAATTAATTGTCGTGTACTTCCTTAATTTAATGAAATTTCCAACTCCGGAATATTTCTTAATTTTTTTGAAACTTCTTTTGTAAAATCAATTTTGAAGTTTCGTGCCGGGAGTTTAAGCGTTGTCTGATTTTTTTTATCTCTAAAAGCAAAGTAAAGCTCATTTTCACCCGGATTTTTTTCGACCAATTCCAGTAAAGTTGAATAAATCTCCTGATTTAAATTTTCCAAATCCGTGGTTAATGTAACCGATTTTAACTGATTTTTAAAAATCTCACTCAATAAACGCATTTGGCTGACGTTTATAAAAACTCTTCTTCCGGTTAAATTTCCTTCTTTGTCTTTGAAAATTCGTTCAATCACTTTAATCCGCATTCCAACAACCATATTGGGCTGCAAAAGGTGCTTGAATTTCAAAAACTCTTCACCAAATAATTTAAATTCATATTGATCGGAATAATCTTCCAAAATAAATATTCCGAATTCACGTCCGTCTTTGGATGAAATACGAATCTGAACATCTGTAATAATACCGGATACAGAAGCTTCTCTTCCATAAAATTTTGCCTCACTTTCTTTTAAATATTTGAGAGAAACACCTTGATAAAAATCTGTTTCATCTTTAAAATCATCCAAAGGATGGGCAGAAATATAAATTCCAACAACTTCTTTTTCCCGATTTAATTTTTGAATGGCACTCCAAGGCGGACAATTGGGCAAACTCGGCTTTACAATCTCAATTTCACTTGCCATATCACCAAAAAGTGAAGTTTGTGCACTGGCTTTTGAATCCTGATAAGCCGCTCCGTATTTAATCAGTTTTTCTAAATTTGTCGTTCCGTCTTCTGTATAAAAAAATTGGGCACGATGAACTTCGAAATCATCAAAAGCACCCGCCAAAGCCAAATTTTCTATGTTTTTCTTATTTGACTGATGCAAATCTACTCGTTGTACAAAATCAAAAACCGAAGTAAATTTCCCGTTTTCTGTTCGTTCCCGAATAATAGAATCTACTGCCCCACTTCCTACTCCTTTTACTGCGCCCATTCCAAAACGAATCGCACCGTTTTGATTTACCGAAAAATAATAGGAACTTTCATTTACACTCGGACTCAAAACCGGAATTCCCATAGAACGACATTCTTCCATGAAAAAAGTAACTTGTTTGATGTTATTCATGTTGTTACTCAAAACTGCCGCCATGAATTCTGCCGGATAATGTGCTTTTAAATAAGCTGTGTGATAACCAATCAAAGCATAACAGGTAGAGTGCGATTTATTGAAAGCATAAGAGGCAAAAGCTTCCCAATCGTGCCAGACTTTTTCCAGAATTTCTTTGGGATGATTGTTTTTTTCTCCACCTTCAATGAATTTTGGTTTCATTTCTGCCAGAACTTTTTCTTGTTTTTTCCCCATGGCTTTTCGCAAAACATCAGCTTCACCTTTGGTAAAATCAGCTAATTTTTGCGATAATAACATCACTTGTTCCTGATAAACCGTAATTCCATAAGTTTCTGCCAAATATTCTTCCATTCCCGGTAAATCGTATTTAATTTCTTCCAAACCTTGTTTTCGATTGATGAAATTTGGAATATACTGAATCGGACCGGGACGATACAATGCATTCATCGCAATTAAATCATCAAATTTATCCGGTTTTAAAGCTTTCAAATGCTTTTGCATTCCCACAGATTCATATTGGAAAATCCCCACCATTTCTCCTTTTTGAAAAAGTTCATAGGTTTTTTTATCATCCAAAGGAATTTCATCCGGGTTGATTTTAATTTTATGATTTTGTTCAATTAAATCGATTGCATCATTGATAATGGTCAAAGTCCGTAATCCCAAAAAGTCCATTTTCAACAATCCGGCACTTTCCACCACGGAATTATCAAATTGAGTAATCAAAAGTTCGGCATCTTTTGCCACAGCCACAGGCACCAATTCCCGAATGTCTTTTGGTGTAATAATCACACCGCACGCATGTACACCCGTATTTCGCAAAGAACCTTCAATTACTTTGGCTTGCTGCAAGGTTTTTCCTTCTAAATTATTTTGTTCGGCAATTTTTTTAATTTCAAGTGAATCGGTTAATTCTTCATTTCCCAAAGCTGATTTTAAAGCTTTTTCGTCCATATTGAACAATTTATTCAACTTGAGATGTATTTTTTTTGCAATTCTATCGGTGTCAGGAAGTGGTAAATCCAAAACACGCCCTGTATCCCGAATAGCGGATTTTCCCGCCATGGTTCCGTACGTAATAATCTGTGCCACTTGTGTTTTTCCATACTTTTCAATGACCCATTGAATTACTTTTTCACGACCTCTGTCATCAAAATCAATATCAATATCCGGCAAAGAAATCCGATCCGGATTTAAAAAGCGTTCAAAAAGGAGATTGTACTGAATCGGGTCAACATTGGTAATTCCAATACAATATGCGACAGCTGAACCGGCCGCTGAACCTCTCCCCGGTCCAACAGAAACACCCATTTTTCGGGCTTGAGAAGTGAAATCCTGAACAATTAAGAAATAACCCGGATAACCGGTCATTTCAATAGTATCCAATTCAAAATCCAAACGTTCTCTTATTTCCGAAGTAATTTCTGCATAACGTTTTTTTGCTCCTTCATACGTAATATAGCGTAAATACGCCATTTCGCCTCGCGTTCCGTTGTCTTTTTCGTCTTCCGGATTTTTAAATTCTTCCGGAATATCAAATTTTGGCAACAATACTTCGCTGGCTAAATCGTAAGGTTCAATTTTCGATAAAAATTCACTCAAATTTTCAATGGCTTCCGGAATATCATGAAAAATGGAGCGCATTTGATCTTGTGATTTAAAATAAAATTCATTGTTTGGAAAACCAAAACGCGTTCCTCTTCCCCGCCCGATTGGTGTGTCTTTTTTCTCTCCGTCACGTACACAAAGCAAAATGTCGTGTGCTTCTGAGTCGGTTTGTTTAATATAAAAAGTATCGTTTTGTGCCAAAATTTTCACTCCGTATTCTTTGGCAAATTTTATTAAAACCTGATTAACATGCTCTTCTTCCGGCAATCCGTGCCGAATTAATTCCACATAAAAATCATCTCCAAATAAATTGTGCCACCACGCAAAAGCTTCTTCGGCTTGTTTTTCTCCCACATTTAAAATTAAATTCGGGATTTCGCCACTCAAACTTCCGGTAAGTGCAATTAAATTCTCTTTATGTTCGGCTATTACCTCTTTTCCCACACGCGGATAACCGGCATAATAACCGATTTGATAACCGATGGATGAAATTTTTGATAAATTCTTATAGCCCGATTTGTTTTTAGCAATTAACAATTGAGTAAATCGCCGATCGGGATTATCTTTTGTGAATTTTGTCTGGGTATAATTTTCAGAAACATAAACCTCACAACCTACAATGGGAATAAGAGGTTCATAATTAGGGATTTGCGTGTCCGGTTTTTCTTTTTTTAATTTTTCAATTTCAGCCAGTTTAGCAGAATTAGCTGTATGAACCGCTCGTACAAATTTAAAAGCTCCCATTAAATTCCCTAAATCCGTCATTCCTACCGCCGGCATTTTTTCTTTTTGTGCCGACTGAATTAAAGCTTCAACCGAAGTTGTAGCGGTCAAAATCGAAAATGAGGTGTGGTTATGAAAATGAAAATAAGGAGCTGAAGTTGTGGCTTTTGCTTTTTGGTTCATTAAATTCTGAACCTTTCCCTGTGCCGTTTTAAAATCTTCAACTTGAGATTCTACCACAATATCAAAAGGTTCAAAACTTTCTGAATTTATTTGTTTAAAAGTCAAATATTCTTCATCCGAAAGACCAATTTCTTCTTTTGAAAAAACGCCTAAACGAATCAATTCCATAAAAGAACGTGCTGTTGCATTCACGTCAGCAGAAGCATTGTGAGCTTCGTCAAAAGCAGTTCCGAATAAAATTTTGTGTAATTCACTCAAAGTAGGTGGTTTAAATCCACCTCCCCGACCACCCGGAAGTGCACAAAAATCTCTGGAAGCCCACATGGTATCGGCGATTGGAAATTCAATTTCCTTATAATCTAATCCGGAACGAACAAATTCAGCACCGACAACACCTTGGTCAAAACTCAGATTGTGTCCTCCTAAAATTTTTACTTTTTGAAGCACTTTTCTGAATTCGTTTAAAACTTCTGTTAAAGGAATTCCTTCTTTTTGAGCTTTTTCTGTTGTAATTCCATGAATTTGTACAGCATTAAAGGGAATGTCAAATCCATCAGGATAAATTATAAAACTTTTATTTTCAAGTAATTTTCCGGTTTTATCATGCAATTGCCAAGCAATCTGAACCATCCGTGGCCAATTATCGGTATCGGTAGGTGGTGCGCTAAAATCTTTTGCTAATCCGGTGGTTTCCGTATCGTAAATTAAATACATGTAATCTTAATTTTTTGGATTGAAAAACTGAATTTCAATTATTCATTTCAATAAAACCTATATTTGTTAATATCTTGATAATCTGATATTTATATAAATATTTATTAGAATTCTATTGGGTTTTTAAAGGTATGAATTATTTTGAAACAGACCAATCCGATTTCTTATACAAAAGTTAAATTTCAAATAAAGCATAAAAGCACTTGAATGCTTTTATTAAAAAGTTTTATATTTGTCTCCACAAAATTCACTTAATAAAGTATATCAAAAATGGAAACAACAAATGAAATAATTATTCACGTTCCGAGTTTGGAACCAAGAATGAAGCATACTACTATTTTTCAGACATTTAACAATTTAAATCCGGGGGAAAGTATGGTTATTCATAACGATCATGACCCAAAACCGGTTTATTATCAATTACAAGGAATTTATGGTGATATTTTCAGTTGGGAATATTTGCAAGATGGTCCGGATTGGTGGCAAATCCGCATTAGTAAAAATGCTAAAGAAGAAGAAGAAAAACCGGAAAACAAAAAAGAACATCTCACAATCAATGTTCAGGAAATTGAACCAAGATTACGTCACATGACTATCTTTCAGGAATTTGATAATTTAAATGAAGGACAAAGTTTGGTCATTCATAATAATCATGATCCAAAACCGGTTTATTTTCAATTGCAACAATTAAAAGGAGATTGTTTTGACTGGGAATATTTAGAAGCCGGTCCGGAATGGTGGGATGTTTTGGTAACCAAAAGAAAACCACTTGCTCCACAAGGAATTTCACATACACATCAAGGTGAAATTGTAATTACCGTTCCTGAAATTGAGCCAAGAATGAAACACGAAACCATTTTCAATACATTTGCCGGATTAAAACCGGGCGAAAGTATGATTATTCATAACGACCACGACCCGAAACCAGTTTATTATCAATTACGAAGTATGCACGGTGATACTTTCAGTTGGGATTATTTACAACAAGGTCCGGAATGGTGGGATATCCGAGTAGCTAAAAATCCGGAAAGAGAATTAAGTTGGGAGGAACAAGTCGGTCATGCTCTTTCAAAAAATGAACAAAACGATACGGTAATTAATATTCCGTCTCTTGCTCCAAAATTAAAACACGCTACAATTTTCAGAGTTTTTGAAGATTTAAATCCCGGTGAAAGTTTAGTAATTCATAATGACCATGACCCAAAACCGGTTTATTATCAACTTTTAGGAGAATACGGAACTATTTTTTCTTGGACTTATTTGCAAGAAGGTCCAATTTGGTGGGACATTCGAGTGAGCAAAGTCAATCCGGATGAACAAGAAACTATTGGTGAAATTTCTGCCAAAGATTTGCGAAAAGCCGAAGTTTTTAAAAAATACGGAATCGATTTTAGTTGTGGAGGAAACAAAACACTAAAACAAGCTTGTGATGAAAAAGGTTTGGAAGTTGAGAAAGTTGAAAAAGAATTGAATCAAGCCGTTGATAATGTACTTGAAAATCAAGTGAATTATGCAGATTGGGATGTGGATTTCTTAGTTGATTACGTGAAAAATATTCACCATAATTATGCTCGGAAATACTTACCGGAACTGAAACAATACGCTACAAAAGTAGCGCAAGTTCACGGTGATGCTCATCCTGAATTACTTCCATTAAAGGACAAAGTTGATAGTTTGTACACTAATTTAGAACATCATCTAAAAGAAGAAGAAACTGTACTTTTTCCTTTGGTCAAAAAGATTTTTGAAGCGAAAAAAGAAAATAATATCCATTTGAAATATGATAATGGAAATTTTGAAAAATTAAGTCAGCAATTGGAAAAAGAACATTTTGATTTTGTTCGTGTTTTTGAAGAAATCCATCAATTAACTCAAGAATTTGCTCTTCCGGAGGATGCTTGTGCCAGCTATAAACTCTTATTCCAAATGTTACAAGAATTTGAAAAAGATTTACAACTTCATTTTCATATCGAAAACAATATTCTTTTTCCAAAAACCATAGAAATCGAAAAATCATTAGAAACGACTTAAATCATCCTTTTTTAGCAAAATTCTTTTGATACATTTGTAAGAATCTTTGATTTTAATAAAAAATTATACAGAATCATTAAAAACGATTTATGTTAATCAATGAACAAACCAAAATAGCAGCTCTTTTAAAGCATAATTCAGCTGCTTTAGAAGCTATTGTGAGCTTGAGTCCGGATTTCAAAAAACTAAGAAGTCCATTGTTGCGAAAACTTATGGCTGGTCGAACCAGCATTAAAATGGCTTCCAAAATTGGCGGATGTAAACCGGAAGATTTTTTTAAAGTTCTTCATCCTTTGGGGTTTGAAGCCGATTTGTCAGCTCCAAAAGAAGAAGAAAAAACAGAAAAAAAACCTTTGCCGGATTATTTAAAATCATTGAAATCCGAACAAATTATAGAATTTGATGTCCGTCAAATGTTAGCAGATGGCGGCGACCCACTTCGACCTATTCAACAAAAAATCAAAGAATTACCACAAAATCATGCTTTAAAAATTATTAATACTTTTGAGCCGGTTCCTTTGATTAGCTTATTAGAAAAACAAGGTTTTGAAACTTTTGTTGATGCAGTGGGTGAGGAAAGAATCGATACTTATTTTTATAAAATCTCAACAGATTCCAAAGTAGAATTGGAAACTGTCAATAATGACGCTGCCGATTGGGATCAAATTTTAGCTTCTTTTAAAGAAAATTTAGTAGAAATAGACGTTCGTCATTTGGAAATGCCGATGCCAATGATGACAATTTTGGAGGCTTTGGAAGAATTACCCGATGAAAAAGCATTGTACGTTTATCACAAACGAATTCCGGTTTTTTTATTAACCGAATTAAAAGACCGGAATTTTGATTATCGAATCAAAGAAGTACAAGACGGAGAAGTCTATTTATTAATTTTTAAAACTCGATAAAATGATGTTACCGGGAGTTGCGGGACTACAGCAAACCACCTCCTACAAAGTTGTTTTGCCGTTTTATGTATATGCGGCAATTTCTTTGTTAGTAGGCACTTTGTTGTTGCTTTTCCACACTTCCATTTTTGAACAACATCATTTTTCACCAACAACTTTAGCCATTACGCACACCATGACATTAGGTTGGGGAACTATGATTATTTTTGGTGCTTCACATCAATTATTACCGGTCTTAATTTCAGGAAAATTACATAGTAACATCTTGGCTTACATAACTTTTGGGTTTACTTCCATCGGAATTCCTTTATTGGTTTACGGTTTTTATGTTTTCAACACAGGATGGGCTTTAAAAACAGCAGCAATATTGATTAATTGTGGTGTAATCAGTTATTTAATCAACGTTTCGTTAAGTATAAAAAACAGCAGTAAACATGAGGTTCATGCTTGGTTTGTTGCAACTGCTTCTCTTTGGCTCTTTTCGACTACTTTCTATGGTTTATTATTGGTTTTTAATTTTTCCATTCCTATTTTACCTAAAGATTCCGTTACTTATTTATCCATTCATGCACACCTTGGATTAATCGGTTGGTTTTTGATTTTAGTTTTAGGTGTTGGAAGCCGATTAATTCCTATGTTTTTAATTTCTAAATATTCCAACAGCACTACACTTTGGTGGATTTTCGGTTTAGTAAACACAAGTTTAATCAGTTTTTTAGTATTTGAAACCCTCGGAGTTTCCTCTAATTTTCTTTATTTTTCTTTACTTTCAGGTTTAACCGGAATTGTATTATTCGTAAATCACTGCCGATTGGCCTACAAAGTCCGAATCCGGAAAAATGTAGATGAACAAATGAAAATGTCCATTTTATCCGTCTTACAAATGCTTTTACCATTTGTCATGATGTTGATTATTTTGACTTTACTCCCTTCCGGAAATTATCCGAATTTAATTCTGCTTTACGGATTTTGCATTTTTTTTGGATGGATTACTTCCATTATTTTTGGAATGACATTCAAAACCTTGCCTTTTATCGTGTGGAACAAAGTTTATCATAAAAAAGCACGACAGGGAAAAACACCTGCTCCAAAAGAATTATTCAGTGACAAAGCTTACAATGCAATGTCCTTAGCCTATATTATTGGATTTGTTCTAATGATTATCGGAATCAGTTTCCGTATTGATTTAATGATAAAGATTGCTGCCTTACTTTTAGTTTTGGCAGCTATCTTTTATGTTTATAATTCTGCCGTAACTCTATTTCATAAACCAAAAAAACAATGAGTGTATATACAAATGACCAAGAAAAATGCGAAGTCGCTTTACAAGGGCTGTACCATGTAGATGACCCGGAAGTGGGTTTGAATATTGTAGATTTAGGATTAGTGTACCAAATTGATTTTGATGAAGATGCAAAGAAATTAGAAATCATCATGACTTTGACTACACAATTTTGCCCCATGGGCGATGCCATAACCGGAGACACAACCAACTCTTTGGAAGAATCATTTCCGGGATGGGAAATTAATTTGGAATTAACTTTTGATCCACCTTGGGATTATTCAATGATTTCACCGGAAGGAAAAGAATTTTTAGGCTACTAATCATGTTAAGTCTTACTTGTAAAACAGCCATTAAAGCCGTCATTTATTTATCGTGCAAAAGAGAGGAAAACAAAAAAATCAGTGCCAAAGAAATTGCTGAGCAAATTAACGCCAGTGAGCACACTGTTAGCAAAGCTCTTCAATTACTTGTTCGACAGGGTGTTATAAACAGCTTAAAAGGACCTTCAGGCGGTTTTTTCTTAACTGAAAAACAACAAAATCAACCTATTTACACTATTGTTGAAACCGTTGAAGGCAAAGGGATTTTTACTGATTGTGGTTTGGGACTCAGTAAATGTTCCGAAACTCATCCTTGTCCGATTCACAATGAATACAAAGTAGCACGAGAATTAGTTGAAAAAATTTTTAGAGAAAAACGAGTCATTGACCTTCATTCTTCTGTAAGTAATGGTTTGGCTTATCTAATTGGATAAAAAAATCTCTTCAAAAATTGTCTTCGACTCTGCTCAGACACCAATTTTTGAAGAGATTTATACTAAATGAAAAAATTAATTCTACCCTTTGTATAATTCGGCTACTTTATTCCAATTTACAACATTGAAAAAAGCATTAATATAGTCAGGACGGCGATTTTGATAATTCAAATAATACGCATGTTCCCAAACATCCAAACACAAAAGAGCTTTTCCTTCACAACCGGTATCCGGCATCAATAAATTATCTTGATTCGGAGTAGAGCAAACGACTAATTTTCCGTTTCCTTGTTTAATAAGCCACGCCCATCCTGAACCAAAACGAGTTGCTGCCGCTTTTGAAAAAGCATCTTTAAAAGCCTCGAATGAACCAAATGAATTATTAATAGCTTCTTTTAACTCTCCTTCCGGCTCTCCGCCTCCATTTGGGCTCATTATTTCCCAAAATAAATTGTGATTGTAATACCCTCCTCCATTATTTCGGACAGCTGGTTTATCTGCTCCTCTTTTTAAAATTTCCTCAATGGAAAGCCCCTCTAAATCGGTTCCTTGAATTGCAGTATTAAGATTATTGGTATAAGCTGCATGATGTTTTCCATGATGGATTTCCATGGTTTTTGTATCAATATGAGGTTCTAATGCATCAAACGCATACGGTAATTTTGGTAATTCAAATGCCATGATTTTACTGTTTTTTATGGTTAATAATTTGTTATTCCCCCAAATGTACGCTGAATTTCCATGAAAAAATATATAATTTAGATTAATTCTATTGATTCCATTATAAATTTTTTAAATTGCATTAAAATTTATACGTTTCTATGAACTCTTTTCGAAAAATATTTTTCAGGCTACTTAAAATAATCTCATTTTTCCTCCTTTTTTTAATTGGCTTGCTTTACTTAACAGGAAATCAATACGTTATCAGAGGAGTTCAATTAACTTATTTTAAATGCCAAAAAACAGCAAACATTGATGATTATATTGATTTTGACAATAACATTATTCTATCCTATAAACCTCAAGCTTGGGAAAAACATGAATTATTCAATAAAATTCCACTAACCGATACTTTAACACAGGAATTAAAAGATTATAAATCCATTGGTTTTTTTGTAGTAAAAGATGGAAAGGCACTTTGGGAATATTATTGGGACGATTATTCGGATGAAAGTTTAACTAATTCTTTTTCAATGTCAAAATCAGTTATAACCTTCCTTTTAGGAAAAGCCATTGAACAAGGATACATCCAGTCTTTGGATCAACCGATTACTGATTTTTTACCAGAATTTAAAGACGATGAATTTGGAAAAAAATGTACAATCGGTGATTTATCTGCCATGACATCGGGTTATGATTGGGAAGAAGATTATTATTTTCCTTTAAATCCGACTGCCAAAGCCTATTATGGAAATAATATTGAAAAGCAGATGCTGAAACGAAAATTTATAAAAGA
>JAVFAE010000018.1:0-16443 GCA_034002605.1 Weeksellaceae bacterium
GTCAAGACCCATTGGGATGTCAGGAGTATCAGGATTCATTGGAGAAACAGATTCTGAACTTATCCATCGGTTTAATTCCTTGCTACTGATGGATTTCATGATTCGCACTTGGTCGGTCAGTTCGTCTTCGGTACATACCAAAATAAGGTGAACATGGTCTTTACAAGCATTCCAAGCCAATACTTCAAGATTATAGTCTTTGATAATTTTCCCGAAAATTTCAGCCAGTTTTATTTCCTGTTCGAGATTTAGATGAGCGGGTTTTCCGGGTACGATATTCAATTTCTTCATTCGTTCCGAAGTCCGGCTGTTGTGTGTAGTGAATACCAAATGATAGGCATTTTTTTCTTTGAAAATCTTTGGAAATTCTTTTTCCCAATTAAAAGCCAAATCTCCTGCTACTTCAGGATCATCTATAAGTGAATTTCCACATTTGAGGTTATTGTTTAAGCTATTGAGTTTTCTATTGGGTTCGGCAGTTCTGAGCCAAAGTGAAAGTTTGGCTATTTCTACAGATTCTTCATTTAAGTCCACACCATAAAGGTTGTTTTCCAAAATGCTTTCTGAATGGTAAGAAAAAGCAATGGTAGAGTCAGTAAGTTTGGCTTCCATTTCATCTATATGGGAGTGTTCTTCTATCAGAAAGTTCAAAGCTTCATTTAAAAAAGAACCGGAACCACAAGCAGGGTCTATAATAGTAATCTGATGTAACCAAGTTCTGTAATCTTGTAGTTTTTTTAGAAGTATTTGTTTGGTTTTTAGCTGTCTGTTTTTATCAGTGTAATACTCCTCTTCATTAATTTCTAATTTTGCTTTTTTTTCCTCACAAAGCTTTCCTACCGTGTTTTCTACTATATATTTGGTGATGTATTTGGGCGTATAAAAAACCCCATCTTTTTTGCGTTTTGTTTGTGTTTTATCAATTGCTTCACCTTCAATTTGCGCTTTGATTTCATCTATTTCATTGAGTGAGTGTTCAAAAATATGTCCAAGTATATTCACATCTACTTCACTTTCAAAGTCATAGTCAGAAAGTTTTAGTGTGTGTTTGTATAATAGTTCATCATTGATTTTTGTATTGTCAAGTATTTCATCCGGTTTAAACAAACCACCATTGTAGGCAAACACATCGAATTGTTTCCCTTTGAATCCTGTATTGAGATAGCCAAAGTATTTTCTAAATCGGTCATAAAGAGGAACATATTCATCGAGCTCTTTTAGTTTAATCCACTGGTCTAAAATCATCCTTACAGAATTGGGTGGCAACAAACCTCTATCTTCACCAAAGAATAGAAACAAAAGTCTATCGAGTAGTTTCTGTGATTTTTTAAAGAGTTCCAATTGGTTGTACTCCGGATTTTCATCAATTAAATTTTGAAAAAGCTCTCTTTTAAAGACTGAATAATCTTTATAGAGGTGTTTTGTGATTTCATCTTCTCTACTGACTGATTCACTCTTGATTTTAGAAGCAATATCATTTTTAATGTTCTCATAAGCAAGACAGAGATACAGTAGTTTAAACTCATTTTCAGTAAGTTTAAACAGATTAAATTCTATATGTTCAATGGCATTATCAATATAGAATCTCAGTTTTTCAAAATTTGAAATAACCACATATTTACAAGTAGGTTGGTTGTTTTTATAACCAAAAGCCTGTTCTTCCACTGTACCTAAATCTGTGGTGTCAGTACCTTTTAATTCTATTACAGCAGGAACTTTTTCATCTATTATTATAGCACCATCAGCTTTTTTAGCATCTTTCACATTTTTGTATTCAGTGGTAAGATTAAAATCAGAAGTTGGATTGAGTGTATAGCCCAATACATTGACAAACAAATCTCTGAAAAAGCCTTCTTGATACTGCTCTTCTTTAGCTTTTTTGATGTTTTCTTGAATGGCAGGGTCATGAAAATGAGAAGTAAACAAATTCCACTTTTCAGAAATAATTTCAGAATTTTGAGTTTTCAGGTATTTTGAAATGATTGTATTTTGAAATAATGCCATGATTGGTTTTTGTAATGGTTAAAATTATGAAAATTCTTGGATTCTAAAAATTGTAACAATAGGTGAGGACGAGACAAAGCACTTCGGAAATGAGGTGCTTTTCTTATTAAAATCAATTTAAATAGCTTCTTAGAATTTTACCATAAAAAAAACACCTCACTTGAAACAATCGAGTGAGGTGTTTTTGATAAGTTGTTATTTTTATTATAACTGTTGTCGGTCTAATTTTTCCATTCTTGTATCCTTGATATTTGCGGATTGAATCATAGAAGGAAGTAATTGTTGTGTGATTTTTTGTTGTTGTTGCTGACTCAATTGGTCGATTAAAAAAGTTGCATCTTCAACAGCAGGAGGATTGCCCATGTTTTTTAAATTGATAACATAAACACCTTCTTTTCCTTTGATAGCTTTAGAGTTTTGCCCTACTTGCATTCCGAAAGCTGCTCCGGCAACAAGTGGTTCTGTTCCTCTATCCGCAATATTTGCAGAACCAAAAGTTAAAGACGAACTTCCTCTTTGTGCTCCGAATTTAGATACAAAATCATCAATAGTTGGATTTTCACCTAATTCTACGTTCACTTTTTGAGTTAATTTTTCCTGAACTAATAAAGGTTCGATTTGGTCTCTAACCATGCTGGCAGGAGCTAATCCTTTTGGAGTTCTTGAAGTAAGGTAAACAATGATTTGGTCTTCATGAGCAGTGGTAAATAAAAATGAACTGCCTACTTTGGTTTTTTTGTTGAAAGCCCATTTTAAAATGGCATCATCTGCATCATTTCCAAATCCTGAACCCGGATCAATAATAGAACGATTGTTATAACGGGTAATATTTTCAGCTGTATCGTAGTTGAATCCTTTTGTCTGAGCTAAATTGGCAAAATCATTCAAAGATTTTCCTTGTACTTCTTGTGCGAAATTTCGGGCATCGTTAAAGTTTTTGTCAGAAGTATTTTGAGAAGCACTTACTTCTTTTACAATGTTAGCAAATTGGTACCCGGTTTGTGTTTTAATCCCATCAATTTTAATGATATGGAATCCAAACTGAGATTCTGTAATTCCAATTTCACCGGTTTTGTGTTCATTTAAGAATTGTAAATAAGCCGGAGCTAATCCTTGCGTATTACGTGCTTGCCATCCGATGTTTCCGTCTTTTTCTTTTGACCCGATATCTTCAGAATATTGTGCAACTAAAGCTTTGAAGTTTGAAGCATCTGCCATGTTTTTGATGCTGTCTGCTAAAACTTGTGCTTCTGCACGGGTACGGGTGATGTTTTCTCTTGAAGCCAAATCAGTTCCTGCATACGTAATTAAAATATGGCTGGAATTGATAGAGTCTGAAATTTCTTTAGAACCTGAGATTTTGACTAATTGGTAAGCATCTCCGGTTTTAAACGGACCTCCGATTTCTCCTACAGAAGCCGTCATCAAGAAGTTGAAATAATCTTCTGGCAACTGGACTTTGAATTGTTCAATTTCTTTACGGCTAATGTATTCACTGTTAAACGGTCTTTCCGAATATTTTGTTACATAAGCCGAATCATCTGTTACATTAGCAAAAGAAGGAATAGTATCGGTAATATTGTTAACTTCATCGATTGAAATATGTCCATTTAATAACTGATTTAAGCTGTTTTTTACGTTGTTTTCATCTTCTTCTGAAGCTTTATTTACAAAATAAACATAGCTTAAATTTACGCTAGCCTCTACTTCATAAGCTTTAGGAAATTTCTTTATGTAAGCTTCAATTTCAGCATCGGTAACTTCAATTTTGTATTTTGCAGTTAAATCGTCATACGAAATGAATCCATAATCAAGGGTTGCATTTTGGATATTTCCGGCTTGCTGGATTTTTGCTTCTTTGTGAGTGGCCAAAGTTCCCATATTAACCATTTCCATATATTTCTGACGAAGTAAGTTGGGACGTGCATTTTCAAAATTCATGATGAAATTCTGGTAAGCTTCGGCAGTTCCGGGAACTCCTTGCTCAGCCTGACTTTTTAGTTTCCCAATTTCAATTTTCAATTCTTCTCCACTTGTCATACTGTATTGTTGTGCCATATAGTTCCAAAGTTCGCCATCGCTTACTTCTAAACCGGCTTTCTCAGCATGAGACTGAATTAATTTTTGAGAAACCAACGAATTCCAAATTTGCTCTGTAATTTGGGCATCCGAAAAATTAGGGTTGGATCTAACTTGGGATTTAGCTGTGATAAATTCCGCAAGTGTAATTGATTCGTTGTTTATTTTTCCTACTTCGTTAGGGTCTCCGGTAAAAACTCTTTTTACTACTGAGTTTTCACTAAATAAATCTCCCGCTACGAAAGCAAGCATCGCTACACCGATTACTACGATCAACAAGCCCGTTTGTTTACGAATTTGTCCTAAAATTGCCATCTTATGATTTTATTAATTTTTTAATAGGTGGCGAAATTACAATATTTCTGTTAATTTGAAAATTGGAATGAGATAAAATTCATTATTATAGGTAGGAAAAGTGAAAATTGGTGTAATTTTCTGTAAATTATTGAGTTTTCACAGAAATTAAAGTTCTTGTTCTCGATAAAATTTAGTTCCTTGGTTATTGAATAATCGGTATTCTGTTAAATCATCTTTGGCTTCTAATCCATTATTGGCTTGTAGAGAATCTCCGGATTTAGAAATGATATAAACAGTATCTTTTGAGAAAACTTTTCTTTCTTTTTTATTCCAAAATAATTTTTCTGTTTTCAGCGTATCTCCTTTTTCACTGATAACGATTACGTTTCCACGACCTTCATACCAATCTTTTATTTCGCTCATATAAGCCCAGTCGGCCCGTAAATAGCCCGGCGAATCCAAGTTTTTGGTGTAAAAATTTAATTCAACTCCTTTTGGAAATTGAGTAAAAGGAGAATCTTGCATGGCATATTCTTCTATTAAAGGAGACCATAGATTGATTTTAATGAATCCGGAATCTTTAAAAACAACATGTGCATTGGTTAGAGAGCGGCTGGGGAAATTCATTTTTTTGAAATCCATGTCCACATCCTCTAATTTGGCACAAGCGATGACTAAACCGGCAAAATAAAAAGGAATGATTCTTTTCCGAAAAAAAAAAGTGTATATGGAAAAGAGAAAATTCATGTTATTTTAGTCAATTACACGTTTTCTGAACCAAAGGTCGTTGAGTGTGAAACCTATTCTTAAATTCGCAAAATCTTCTTTAACTGCGAAGTTTTTGGTATTGCCCATACTTCCGAACTCACAAGAAATATTCAACATGGAAGCATCTCTGTCTTTACCTATCGGAAGTCCTAAACCTACGCTTAAACCATACATATTGATGGATTTATCGTTGATTTTCAATGGGGTTTTTTCATAAAAAGCTCCAAACCGGTACACGATTCGGTCAAAATAACTTTTGTAACTGTTAAAATTAGGTATCCAATAACCACCTACACTTGTTCGGATTTGTGTGTCGTACAAGGAAGATTTTTCACCGTTTAATTTATAATTACTCCAGTCGCTCCAGTCCAATTGAGCACCAACCATCCATTTTAAATCTTTTTTATAGGAAGCGGCTAAGGAAATTTTTTGAGGAAGTTTTACATCACCATAGATTTTTTTATACTGAACAGTGTCGATATTAATCGGAGTTAAGTCCGCTAAAGAATAAGTTGTGGTTAAATCTTCAGTTGTTGCATTTAGTTCAGAACCTAAAGTGTAAGTCAAACCTACGTCAATTCTTTTATTATCGGTCAAAGCTTTAGTGTACAACCCTCCTAAAGTGAATTGAAATCCGTGAATATTTGTTTTGTATGTATAATCGGTATTTAAAGCCAGACCTTGAGGTATTAAGGTTTGTGTCCGGTTAAAATCTCCAAATAAATAATTGACTCTCAATCCGGCAGAAAATTCAGGTGAAATAGTGTAAGCCCCCATGAGATGCATGGAATTTACTCCTCCATTTCCTTTAAAAAGTTTTGCATAGGTAATATCGGAATTTTGTCCTATTAAACCTAAATCATAACTGGAAGAGGAATAAGGTGTAAATCCAAATCCGGCTCTAATTTTTGGTCCAATCGGGAAAGCTAATGAAAGATTAGAAATATAAGTTGTACTTTTTTTCAGAGAATAAGTATGGTCTTTTAAAGATTTCATATCTGTACTTGCACTTAAATCGAAAGAAGTAACTCTTAAATCACGGTTAACTGCCGGGTTATAAAAGTTGGCACTTCCATTAAAAGGGCTGGAGTTAACAGCTGAAAGACCACCCATTCCGGATTGTTCTATACTACCGCCAAAAAACAAAGTTCCTACTCCTACAGCAGAGTAGGGAGAGACTGAAGTGCTTTGTGCACTTGAAGAAACCGATAAAGATAAAATCCCTAAGAAGGTTAAAACGCTTTTTAATTTCATGCGTATGATTCTAATTTGAAGTTGCAAATATGATGATTAGATTGCAAATAGCAAAAAAGCATTCTGTGAATTCCTTGTTAAAACAGTTTTAAAAGTGAAAAAAGAATAATTTTTCACGCAGATTGAAAAAAATTTTTGCAGTTCCAAAAAAGTTATATATTTGCAGTCCCAAATGAGTCGGTGCCTTAGCTCAGTTGGTAGAGCAAAGGACTGAAAATCCTTGTGTCCCTGGTTCGATTCCTGGAGGCACCACTTTTAAAAAGTACTTCAATTTTGAAGTGCTTTTTTGTTTTATGACTTTTTAAGTATAAATGATTGGTGTAAAATTCCACCAAAATTAACAACAGATTTTACTGTTTAACTTAGAAAAACAGTAATATAGAATCTTTTAAAGTGTTGTTAGGCAAAGAAAACGATAGAATTTTAAATAAAATCCGATTTGAATTGTTCTAAAAACCGAATGTCATTTTCAGTGTACATACGAATATCTCCGATTTGATACAGTAAAAGAGCGATTCGCTCAATTCCCATTCCAAATGCATAACCACTGTATCTTTCCGGGTCAATATTAACATTTTTCAGTACATTCGGATCAACCATTCCGCATCCCATAATTTCCAACCAACCGGTTCCTTTGGTAATCCGGTAATCGGTTTCGGTTTCTAATCCCCAATAGACATCTACTTCAGCACTGGGTTCAGTAAACGGAAAATAAGAAGGGCGCAGACGGATTTTGGATTTTCCAAAAAGAGCTTC
Source organism: Weeksellaceae bacterium (assembly GCA_034002605.1). Taxonomy (GTDB): domain Bacteria; phylum Bacteroidota; class Bacteroidia; order Flavobacteriales; family Weeksellaceae; genus Moheibacter. The sequence goes on from JAVFAE010000018.1 coordinate 7,159, forward strand.
GGTAAAATAGCTTAAAGTTTGTTTTAAATCAGCAAAAGAAACGTTTTTATCGATGTATAAACCTTCAATCTGGTGAAACATCATGTGTGAACGTGCCGATATGGCTTCATTTCTATAAACTCTACCCGGTGAAAGGATTCGGATAGGTGGTTCATTTTTTTCCATATAACGGATTTGTACGGAAGAAGTATGTGTTCTCAATACAATATCCGGATTTTGTTCGATAAAAAAAGTGTCCTGCATATCTCTTGCCGGATGGTGTTCAGGCAGATTTAATGCTGTGAAATTGTGCCAGTCATCTTCGATTTCCGGACCGTCTGAAAGACTGAAACCGATTTCTGAAAAGATATTGATGATTTTATTTTTTACAATATGAATAGGATGTCGGCTTCCCATCGGGAAAATTTCACCGGGGCGGGTCAAATCGGATTGTACAGAAGTTTGGACATTTTCAAATCCGGATTTGAGCAAATTTACTTTTTCGGTAACTAAATTTTTCAACTCATTTACCACTTGACCAAATTCTTTTTTCTGCTCATTTGGTACTGTTTTGAATTGAGCAAATAAATCATTTAATATACCTTTTTTACCCAAAAAACGAATTCGGAATTCTTCTATTTCAGCTACGTTTTGAACGGAAAACTGATGTGCTTCTTCAATATATTTTTTTATTTGTTCAATCATCATTTCAGATTTTAATTCATACTGTGGAAATTAAAAAAATTCGATTATATGAATTTTATAGTTGTTATTATAAGGATGCAAATTTAAGTTTTTCCTTTGATTTCGGTTTAAAAAGATAAAACTTAAATAGTTGTCAAACGAAGTGTATTGGTTTTTCCGTTTTGAGAAGCCGGCATAGCATTTAGATTAATCACATAATCGCCCCAGTCCACAAACTTATTGTTTACAGCCATTTGATTGATTTCAATCACAGTTTCGTCAGTGCTTTTATTTCCGGGATTAAAATAGGTTGCTTTTACTCCCCAAAGTAGGTTTAATCTTCTGACAATGTGCTTGTTGGGTGTGTAAACTAAAATATAGGCAATAGGCCGATAAGATGAAATCTGAAAAGCCGTATAGCCGGAATAAGTTATTGTTGAAATCGCTTTAGACTGTGTTAAGTTGACTAATTTTGCGGCACTATAACAAATCATTTTAGTAATAAATCGGTCATTTTTATTTTTTGGTTTTAAAGTAGGTACACGAATAGTTGGTGAATCTTCCACTCTTTGTAAAATTTTGGTGATGGTTTCCACTACTTCGACCGGATATTTTCCTACGGAAGTTTCGGCACTTAGCATAACGGCATCAGCACCGTCATATACAGCATTGGCAACATCATTTACTTCAGCTCGGGTAGGTGTTAGGCTGTGAATCATACTTTCCATCATTTGTGTAGCGACAATCACCGGAATACGTTGTAATTTTGCTTTACCAATCAACATTTTTTGATGTTCAGGAAGTTCTTCTAACGGCATTTCTACGCCTAAATCACCTCTTGCAACCATCAGTCCATCGACTACTTTCAGGATTTTATCGATATTTTCTAAAGCTTCCGGTTTTTCGATTTTAGCAATAATTGGAATTTTATATTCGGCATCTTTATCGATGATTTTCTTTAAATCAAGAACATCCTGAGCTGTTCGGACAAAGGATAGTGCAATCCAATCCACACCTTGTTCAATAGCAAATTGAGCATCCTGAATATCTTTTTCGGTCAATGCCGGAAGTGAAATCCGGGTATTGGGAAGGTTGACTCCTTTTTTTGAATTTAAAGGGCCACCTTGGATAACTTTGGCAGTAACTTCATCTTTTCCATTGGTCGAAAGAACATTCAGTACGATTTTTCCGTCATCGATTAATATATTTTCACCTATTTTTACATCCATCGGGAATTGTTTATAGGTCATATAAACTTTTTCTTTGGTTCCGATTGATTTTTCATTTGTAAACGTCAGTATATCATCCGGATTTAATTTTACTCCGTCTTCCATATCGCCGATTCTTAATTTAGGTCCTTGCAAATCGGCTAAAATAGCGGTGTTGTAACCAAATTCTTTATTCAACGAATGAATGGTCTGGATATTTTTTTTGACATTTTCATAATCCGCATGAGAGAAGTTAATTCTGAAAACATCCACACCTTTTTCCATCATTTGATGCATGATTTCCTTTGTGTTGCAGGCAGGGCCCAAAGTGGCTACTATCTTGGTTTTTTTTAAATATTTAGGATTGAAATACATAATCTGGGTTTAAAATATTAAATAATCTATTGATTTTATTTTTTTCGTATCTAATTTAGTAATTTTCTGAATAAAATGAGTTTCTTTAACAGGTAAAGAATTACTTTCATCATCTTGTATTCGTAGAAAGTAAGTATATTCTTTATATGATTTCAGTAGAGGTGGGCTAATATCAAAGAGATGAGACAGATTGTTTGAATTTTTATTTTCTTTTATAGTGTAGGCTATATTTTTGATAATGTGAAACTTGATTTGTGTTTGTTTGTCAATCCATTCAAATAAAGGAAACCGGAGATTCATTCCATCCATAAGAATTTCTAAATCATCGACTCTTTTAAATTGTGTATGAAAAAATTGGTTGATTTGGTAAATAAATTTTGGGCCATCGGTGTAATTGGATATGAGTCCGTAAACTTGAAAATCAATTAAATCTTCTTCATCCAGAAATAAAAGAGTGGGTTTCATTTTTAAACGGCTTTGTCCATTTGCTTTTGTAGGAAATAATAAGCACGTCTGGCGGCGTTTTCTTCCGCTTTTTTCTTGGAAGTACCTCTTCCTTTTGAAATTACTTTTTCATTTAATCGAATTACCGAAACAAAAACGGTTAAATCTTCTGCATTGTCTTCTTCAAAAGTATTGAATGTTATTTTATTTTTGGTTTTTTGGCTCCATTCCAAAATTAGACTTTTATAACTGAAAATTGCTTTTTCAAGCTTTTCTAAATCAATATTTTCTTCAATCATTTTATTGAAAATGAAAGAAGTAGTGAATTTAAAGCCTTTGTCCAAATAAATAGCACCAATTAATGCTTCTACTAAATTTCCGTTAATATCTTCTCCTAAATTAGGATTTCCGGAAGGATGGAGGTATTCGGTTAATCTTAATTTTTTACCAATAGCATTCAGTTGATTCCTGGAAACGATTTTTGAACGCATTTTTGTTAGATAACCTTCTTGTTTATCGGGTGCTTTTTCAAAAATATATCCGGCAATAATTAATCCTAATACGGCATCACCCAAAAATTCGAGTCGTTCAAAGTTAATATCTTTTCCGTCATTGCTTTTTACTTGAGCAGAACGGTGTATGAAAGCATATTCATAATAAGTCAGGTTATCGGGCGAAATGGCCAAATCATTTCTCAAAAATTCATCTAAATTCGGTATAATTTCAGATGTGTTTTTTGAGCCGGAATTAGAAAATCTCGCTTTTAATCTTTCCCACAACAGCATATTATTTATATTTTTTGAACACAACACACGCATTGTGTCCTCCAAATCCGAAAGTATTGCTCATTGCAATATTTATTTCCCTGTCAACAGCTTTGTTAAAAGTATAATTAATCCGGGGATCCAGATTTTCATCATCTGTAAAGTGATTAATAGTGGGAGGAACTTTGTCGTGCATAATAGCACCGATTATTGAAACGGCTTCTGTGGCTCCGGCAGCTCCTAAAAGATGCCCGGTCATAGATTTTGTAGAATTGATTTGGATATTATAAGCGTGTTCACCAAATAATTTTTGAATGGCTTTGGTTTCCGCTATATCTCCTAATGGTGTAGAAGTTCCGTGCATATTGATATGGTCAACTTCTTCTAATTTAATTTTAGAATCTAAAATGGCATTTCGCATTACATTGTAAGCTCCCAATCCTTCCGGATGTGGAGCAGTTAAATGATGTGCATCGGCAGATAATCCACCACCTATAAATTCTGCATAAATTTTTGCACCGCGTGCTTTTGCATGCTCATATTCCTCTAAGATGAGAGCAGCACCGCCTTCACCCATCACAAATCCGTCGCGGTCTTTATCAAAAGGACGCGAAGCTGTTTTGGGGTCATCATTTCGTACTGAAAGTGCATGCATAGCATTAAAACCACCAATGCCGGAAGCAGTTACAGCTGCTTCGGAACCTCCACTAACAACGGCATCTACTTTTCCTAATTGAATAAGCATAGCTGCATCAATTATGGCATTAGTAGAAGAAGCACAAGCAGAAACGGTGGTGTAGTTTGGGCCCATAAAACCATATTCCATGGAAATATGTCCCGGTGTAATGTCCGCAATCATTTTAGGAATAAAGAAAGGATTAAAACGAGGTATCCCGTTTCCGGTGGCAAAATTACTGACTTCTTCTTCAAAAGTCCGAATTCCTCCAATTCCCGAACCCCAAATCACTCCGATTCTTTCTTTATTCGGAGCAGATTCCAATATTCCACTATGATGAACGGCTTCTCGAGCTGCAATAATACCTAATTGACCACAACGGTCTAATTTCCTTGCTTCCTTTCGATCAAAAAAATCTTCAGGGTTGAAACGCACTTCACAAGCAAATTGTGTTTTGAACATACTGGCATCAAACAAGGTGATCGGTGCAGCTCCGCTGACTCCATTAGCCAATGCGTTCCAATATTCTTGAAATGTATTGCCGATGGGCGTGAGTGCACCTATACCTGTTACTACAACTCTCTTTAATTCCATATAATTTGGAAAATGAATAAAAGAATTACTTGTTTAAATCTTCAATGTATTGAACCGCTTGACCCACAGTAGAGATTTTCTCAGCTTGGTCATCTGGAATCTGAATATCAAATTCTTTCTCAAACTCCATAATTAATTCAACAGTATCTAAAGAATCCGCTCCTAAATCATTAGTGAAACTTGCTTCTAAAGTTACTTCACTCTCGTCAACGCCTAATTTGTCAACGATAATTGCTTTTACTCTTGATGTAATGTCAGACATAATATTTATTTTAAAGTTCTTATAATTTCGACAAAAATATAAAAATTAACGAAAGTAGCCTACAAAATTTTAACACAACTTTCGTTTCTTCTTAAACCCCGCAAATATATGAATTTTTTATTTCTGTATTAAAATGATAAAAATCAAAACAATCTAAGCTATTTTGTCCTAAATTTGTCGCTTTATTATTTTAATAGCTTACTATCAACAATTAACAAACATGGATACAAAACTTTTAAACTATGGAATTTCAGCTGATAAAGTACACTGGAATTTGTCTCCGGAAGAATTAGCTCAAATTTCGTTGGATAAAAACCAAGTTGAAAAGGCTTCTTCGGGAGCAATTAATGTACTTACCGGAAAATTTACCGGGCGTTCTCCCAAGGATAGATTCATCGTAAAAGATGAAATAACAGAAAATACCATTTGGTGGGGAGATATAAATATTCCTTTTGATTCGAATAAATTTGATGCTTTGTATGATAAAGTAATGAAGCACCTGAGTGGAAAAGAACTTTTCGTGCGCGATGTTTTTGCTTGCGCTGATGAACGACATAAAATTAAAGTCAGAGCAATTAATGAAAAACCGTGGGCGAATTTATTCGTATATAATATGTTCATTCGTCCGACCGAAAATGAATTAGCCAACTTTGGAGACCCTGAGTGGCTGATTATAAACGCTCCTTCTTTTGAAGCAAATCCGGAAATTGATGGTACACGACAAGGAAACTTTGCCATTCTGAATTTTTCAAGAAAAATTGCATTAATCGGTGGAACCGGATATACAGGTGAAATCAAAAAAGGAATTTTCTCAGCTTTAAATTTCCTTTTGCCTACTTATAAAAACACATTGCCTATGCACTGTTCGGCAAATATAGGAGAAGAAGGTGATACCGCTATGTTCTTTGGTTTGTCCGGAACAGGAAAAACAACACTTTCTGCCGATAAACATAGAAAGTTAATCGGTGATGATGAACATGGATGGACAGAAGACAATGTGATTTTTAATTTTGAAGGAGGCTGTTATGCCAAAGCGATTAATTTATCGGCAGAAGGCGAACCGGAAATTTTTGCAGCCATTAAAGAAGGTGCTTTATTGGAAAATTGTGTATTCAAACCGGGAACTAACGAAGTGGATTTTGAAAATAAATCCATTACAGAAAATACCCGAGTGAGTTATCCGATTTATCATATTGAAAATATTGCTACTCCTTCTTTGGGGGAAAATCCTAAAAACATTTTCTTTTTGTCATTTGATGCATTTGGAGTTTTACCTCCTATTGCAAAATTAAATCCGGCACAAGCAGCTTATTTGTTTATTTCGGGTTATACCTCAAAAGTAGCAGGAACAGAAGCCGGTGTTACCGAACCTCAAACCACATTTTCTTGTTGTTTTGGCGCACCGTTTATGCCGCTTCATCCTACCAAATATGCTGAAATGTTGAGCAACAAAGTAGCCGAAACCGGAGTAAATGTATGGTTGTTAAATACCGGTTGGAACGGTCAGGGAAAACGAATGAATCTGAAAGATACCCGTGCAGTAATTCATGCAGCTATGGATGGGGAATTGAATAATGTAGAATTCAAAAAAGATCCTTATTTCGGGTTTGAAATTCCACAAACCTGTCCGGGTGTTTCGTCTGATGAAATCTTAAAAGTAGAATCATCTTGGTTAGATTTGGATGCCTACGATAAAAAAGCACGTTTATTGGCATCTAAATTCAAAGAAAATTTCAAAAAATATGAAGAATTTGCAACTGAAGATATTCTGAAAGGAGGTCCTTTGGTGTAAAATGAAATTCATAAAGAATAAAGAGAATGTTTCTTATTTACAGGAAACATTCTCTTTTTGTTTTAAGAAAATGACACAAATCACGGATAATTTAGTGATTTGGTTGTACTTTTGTTGGCTGAAAATACTTTTAATGAAGTAAATGGCAAATAAATTCCGGACTTTATCAGAAGTATTAAATTTAATTCAAATTCAGAAATGACAGAAACAGATATACTGATTATAGGTGCGGGTCCTACCGGATTATTCATGGTATTTGAAGCCGGATTATTAAAAATGCGTTGTCATTTGATTGATGCATTGCCTCAGCCGGGAGGACAGTTAGCAGAATTATATCCTAAAAAACCGATTTTCGATATTCCGGGTTATCCATCGGTAGGAGCCGGAGAATTAGTGGGTAATTTAATGGAGCAAATTAAGCAATTTGAGCCTCAATTTACTTTAAATGAAGTAGCTGAAACCATTGAAGAATTTGAAGACGGTACTTTTATAGTTACCACCAATCGGGGGACAAAACATAAAGCAAAAGCCATTGCTATTGCCGGAGGTTTGGGGAGTTTTGAACCCAGAAAACCGGAATTGGAGAATTTGGAAAAGTTTGAAGAAAACGGAATTGAATATTTTGTGCGCGATCCGGAAATGTTCAGAGGAAAACGAGTGATTGTTGCCGGAGGAGGAGATTCTGCTTTGGATTGGAGTATATTTTTATCAGAAATTGCTTCGGAATTAACTTTGATTCACAGAAGAAATGAATTCCGAGGAGCTTTGGATTCAGTCGAAAAAGTACAAGAATTAAAATTATTAGGGAAATTAAATTTAGTTACTCCGGCAGAAGTAAAAGAATTACACGGAAAAGATAAATTAGAAGCGATTACCATTGAAACCGAAGGAGAAACACAATATTTAGAAACGGATTATCTGATTCCTTTGTTTGGATTGTCACCTAAATTAGGTCCTATTGCCGAATGGGGACTGGAAATTGAAAAAAATGCAATTAAAGTTAACAACGCACTGGACTATCAAACTAATCGGGAAGGAATTTATGCCGTGGGGGATATTAATATTTATCCCGGAAAATTAAAATTAATTCTTTGTGGTTTCCATGAAGCAACCATGGCATGTCAAAGCATTTACCAACGATTAAATCCCGGAAAAAAATATGTATTAAAATACACAACAGTTTCCGGTGTAGATGGATTTGACGGCTCAAGAAAAGAAGCTGAAAAAGCTGTGGTAAAAGCTATCGGGTAATTTTATTGTAGGATGCCCACTATAATTTTTCAAATGGTTGATGAGATTATCAAACCGACTCAGAAAGTAAATTCTTAATTCTCCGCATAGCTTCATTCAGCATTTTTTCTGAAGCAGCATAGGAGATTCGTAAACAATTTGCATCGCCGAAAGAACTTCCTGAAACGGTAGAAACATAAACTTCTTCTAATAAAAGCATTGCTAAATCATCAGCATTTTGAATGGTTTTCCCTCGAATAGTCCGACCGAAAACTTTACTGACATTTGGGAAAATATAAAAAGCTCCATGAGGTTCTGCTGTTTCAAATTCGGGGATTTCATTTACCCATTTCACCATTAATTCCCTTCGACTTTTGAATGCATCAATCATATATTGAATTTCCGACAAATCCGAGTTTAAAGCTGTAATAGCCGCTCTTTGTGCAATGGAATTTGCACCGGAAGTAACCTGGCTTTGCAGAGTGTCACAAGCTTTTGCAATCCATTCGGGAGCTCCTATATAACCAATTCGCCAGCCGGTCATGGCATAAGCTTTTGATAAACCGTTAATGGTAACTGTTCGGTCATAAGCTTCTGGGAAACAAGCAATACTTTTTGGTTTTTCAGTATAAATAATATGTTCATAAATTTCATCTGATAAAATAATCAAATTGTATTTCTGAGCTAATTTTGCGATTTCGTGAAGTTCTTCTGACGAATAAACTATACCACTCGGGTTGTTGGGTGAGCTGAAAATCAAAGCTTTGGTTTTATCCGTAATTGCATTTTCCAATTGTTCAATTGTAGGTTTGAAATTTGTTTCATGTGAAGTTTCAATGATAACCGGACTTCCACCACACAGTTGAATAATATCGGTATAAGTAACCCAATAAGGTGCAGGAACAAGAACTTCATCATCTTTATTGATGATTGCTTGAAAGCTATTGAAAATTGCTTGTTTGGCTCCGGTAGAAACTACAATTTGCGAAAGCTGATAATCTAAATTATTATCTCTTTTGAATTTATGTCGGATGGCTTCTTTCAATTCAGGAAATCCACTGACCGGAGTATAATGTGAATAATTCTCATCGATTGCCTTTTTTGCGGCTTCTTTAATAAAATCAGGCGTATCAAAATCTGGTTCACCAATACTCAGGCTGATTACATCTTTTCCTTCTGCTTTTAATTCTCTTGCTTTTTGTGTCATTAAAATAGTTGCCGGAGGATTTAAATTTTGTAAGCGTGTTGAAAGTCGCATAAAATATTCGTTTAGAATT
>JAVFAE010000019.1:0-15849 GCA_034002605.1 Weeksellaceae bacterium
GAAAATTAATGTTCATCATTTACCAAAAGGTGTTTATGTTTTATCAATTAAAACCCAACAACAAACAGTGAATAAAAAGATTATTAAAAATTAAAAATAACAGAAAAGTATAATAGAAAACAGAGGTTTCTTGTAAAATAAGAAGCCTCTGTTTTTTTGATTGACTTAAAAATCCCAGTTTGTATTCTAAAAATCACGCCTAATATTTAGATTATAATCAAAAAATTCGGTACTTCCAGACTAAAATTTTACTCCAATTTCGTATAAAAAAACAATTCATGTTCCGGAAATAAATTCGGATAAAAAATGGAAGCTAAATCCGTTAAAACCCAGTCAGGACGAACAACTCCGGTTTCAAAATAGTCATTAGCACCGGTAGGTGAGGAGCGTTTACTCCAATTGTAAACTTGTTTGTTTTTGAGTGCCGAAAACCATTCGTAATTTTTGTAAGAAGCCACCATTTCTGAAATACTTGAAAAATCTCCGGCATTCATCCAAAAATCAGCCGTTGCAGCTTTTTCAAAAACTGATTCAAACGATAAATGCAAAGTAAATTTATTGTCGGTGTCTGCCCATAAATAATCTCCTCCGGCATCTTGAAATAAAATCGACTGAAAACTTTCTCCTCCCGGCATATACCAAATATCACCATAAATATGATTGGACAAAATCTGAGGTTTCTCTTGATTTTCAGAGTTGACTTTCTCTTTGATTTTTAGATAATTACTTTCAATTTCACTAAATAATTTCTCGCTTTCTTTTTCTTTTCCGAATAAAATACCAATAATTTTCAGGTATTCTGCTTTTGCCAAAGGATGAAATTCTTCATATTCGTCAATAAATACGATTTTTATTCCTTCATTTTGAAGAATTTCATAATATTTTGCTAAAGTCGGACCGGATTGTGCAATAAAAATATCCGGTTTTTGAACGAGTACTTTTTCAATAAAAATTTCGTTAAAAGTTCCGATTTCTTCCAATTCCCGGTTTTTAAATTCTTCCTGAACTTTAGGATTAAAAACATAATTTACTTGACTAATTCCTGTGATTTTATTTGAAATATCCAAAGCATCCATATACGCAATAACCGAAGTAGGAACAACCATAGCCGATTTTAGCGGTAATTCATTTTTAGCAAAACCAATTTGCATTTTGGTATATTGAATGAAAATGGAATCTGAAGTTTCGCTTAATTGAATATTTTGGATGTAGGTAAATTTTTTTTCTTTTCCTTTTACTTCATTTGGTATTGGATTTTTATTACAACTAATTGCAAATAAATTAATTACGAAAATATACAGTATGTTTTTCATGATTTGCAAGATAACTAATTTGGTAAGAAAAGAAAGTATTTTTATATTTGCAGTCCCAAAATCAGGCCTCGTGGCGCAACTGAATAGCGCATCTGATTACGGCTCAGAAGGTTACAGGTTTGAATCCTGTCGAGGTCACAAAAAATCCCGTGGAATCGGGATTTTTTATTTTAAAAAACTCACTAAATTCGCCCATCTAAATTTGAATTATGCACTATGTAAATACCGAAGAATCGTTTGATTTAGTTATTCATCGTATTGGAAGTAAAATTTCGGGCGAAGACCTTCATCTTTCTAAAACTTTGACTTTTTATCCGGCTGAATTAACGGATTCTCTATATAATTTTTTTCTGAAGGCATTTAAATCTGAAGAATATTATCAATTTTTAAAGGAGGGAAATTCAGAACAAAACCCTGTTCACAAAGCTATAAAAGCTGTTTTTGAAAATCCGACTACACTTTTACAAAATTCAGTAAGTATTGCTGAACATTTGTACAATGTCGGAATTAATCCCAAAATGAAAGCCGGTGAATTGTTCGTTGTTTTCTTTCCCGACGCTTTGATTGAAGGCGAACATGTACGGGCGGTTGGTTTGTTTAAATCGGAACAAAAAAATAAAATCTTAAAGACCAATCCAAATGGAAATAGTTATGATGTTTGGACAGAGGAAGGGATTTTACTTTCAAAAGTAGATAAAGGCTGTATTATTTTCAATTTGGAAGAAGAAGACGGCTACGTCATAAATTCTGTGGACAATGGAAAAGGAGAAGAATTTGGTATTTGGGGTGATGAGTTTTTACAGATTAAACCTCGTCAGGATGAGTATTTTGAAACGGAAACTACCTTAAACTTTTGTAAGAGTTATGTGATGGATAAATTACCGGAAGAATTTGAAGTAAGCCGTATTGACCAAGCTGATTTGCTGAATAAATCCATGAGTTTTTTCAAAGAAAACGAAACATTCAAAATCAATGAATTTGCTGAACAAGTTTTGGCTCAGGAAGAATTAAAACAAAGTTTTGAAGACTATAAAAACAAGTTTGAGGAAGTTTATGAAGTGGAATTGAACAATCAATTCGATATTTCAAAAGATGCCGTAAAAAAACAAGCTCGATTTTTTAAAAGTATCATTAAATTAGATAAAAACTTTCATATTTATGTACATGGAAATCGCCAAATGATAGAGCAAGGAGTAGATGAAGAGGGAAAAAAATATTATAAATTGTATTATAATTCTGAAAATTAGTCAAAAATAAGTACTTTTAAAGCAACTAATAATCAATAAAATCAAAAATGGAACCCTATTATATACGTTACGACATTAAGGAAGCTCAAATAGCAACGATAGAATTTTTTCATCCTAAGAGCAATTCATTTCCAAGTACACAATTAAAAGAATTAGTGAGGATTTTGGATGAATTGGGTAAAAATCCAGAAGTGAAAATCATTGTTTTAAAAAGTCATGGTGACAAAGTTTTTAGTGCCGGAGCTTCATTTGACGAATTATTAACTATTGAGAATTTTGAAAAAGGAAAAACTTTTTTCATGGGATTTGCCAATGTTTTGTTAGCTATGCGTCGATGTCCTAAATTTATTGTAGGATGCATTAACGGAAAAGTTGTGGGAGGCGGTGTTGGTTTGGCGGCAGCCTGTGATTATGCTTTTGCTGATGTGAATGCTTCAATTCGTTTGAGTGAATTGTCTATCGGAATCGGTCCTTTTGTGATAGAACCTGCCATTACACGGAAAATCGGGATTACGGCTTTTTCGGAATTAACCATGAATCCTACCGAATGGAAATCACCGGAATGGGTAAAAGAAAAAGGTATGTTTAATCAAATTTATGAAGATGCTGAAAGTTGTGAAAAAGCGAGTTTTGAATTTGCAAAGCAATTATCGGTTTATAGTTTGGAAGCTATGCGTGATTTAAAATCCATTTTTTGGAAAGGAACAGAAGACTGGATGGAAATTATGCCAAAACGAGCCGAAATGAGCGGACATTTAGTACTTTCGGACTTTACTAAAGCAACTTTGTTGAAATTTAAATCCAAATAAAAAAAACCTCGAAAAGAGTTTTTTTTTAGACTTTAAATGAAGTTTAATTAAATCCAAAAGAATTCGGAAGAAGTCCTACACTATATGAAGTAAGATCACCGGAATCAGATGAATAAACAAAAATCTTTCCGTTGGAAACATAATCTCCGGCATCAGCCACATAAATTTTACCATTATTTACAGCAAATCCATAAACTCCGTAAACACCTTGATCTGAAAGAGAGAACAAAGGTACAGTTGGAAGATTTAAGGCATTAAAATCAGCAGAAAACACTTTATCATCAATTGTATAATAGAGAGTTCCGTTGTCTTTTTCTAAATGTGAAGGATGTACACCTGTGGCAAATGAATGATTGAAAATCAAATTGTTTGTTGAAATATCGAACACATAAAGTCCACCTTGAGTTTCATCTCCCGTCCAAGCTGCTTTTCCACTGCACAAAACGTATAAATAATTGTTTTCTTCAAAAATTCCATGAGGAACGTCGGCTGTTGATAAATTTGCAGAAACAGTGTTGTTTGAGGTATTAATCACACTTACAGAATTTCCATAACCCCATCCGCCCATGTGAGCAACAAAAACTTTTCCGTTTTTAGAAGTCATTTTTTCAGGACCTTCCACAACGGAAATAGTAGATTCCACAGTAAGAGAATTTAAATTAACTACAGCCAGATAATCATCATCCGGATTGGTAGGATCACCCCAATTGGAAACATAAGCTTTATTATTCTCAATTATAACATAACGAGGATTGGCCAATCCGCTCGAAATTGTGCCTTCTTTTTCAAAAGTATAACGATTTACTACTTCCACGGTTCCGGAACCGTTTAAAACGATATATGCTTTGTCTTCGTGTGTATAAATACTTTGAGCAACATCACCTAAATTTTCTCCGTTGACATTCTTAAAGATTTCCGGTTGATAAACACCATTTTCTCCAATAAAACCAACAGAAGCATTGGCAGCGCCAAAACCTCCTTCATTTACAATTAAAACTCCGTTCACATAATCACCGGTAGGAGTTGGGTCAGAGGAAGGAGAGTCGTCATCATTGTTACAAGCTGTCATTGTCAGAAAGGACAAGGTCATTCCAAAGAGGAATAATCGATTCATTTTTTTCATTTTTTAAAAATTTAAATTTAGATATACAGTATAATTTCTGCCCGGCATAGGGCGGTTTAACATAATTTCATAGTCTTTGTTCCACAAATTCATTATTTGAGTTCCGATTTTATAAGCTCTTTTTTTATCGAAATTCCATTCTAAACCAACATTTGATAGCGCATAATTGTTGATTTCATATAAATTCCCCGTATCGGTAAAAACTTTTCCGGTAAAAACAAATTGATAATAAGCAGATAAATTCTTCCAAGCATAGGCAAGTGAAGCAGTTGATTTATGAAAAGGAACATAAATCAACTGCTTTTCTTTTCTTTCATCCTCCGAAAAATTATAATGGTAGGATAAATTGAATTCTATTTGTTGATAATGCCATTTTTTTTTGTAATTCAAGCGTGATTCTATTCCTAAAATCTTCACTTTTCCGACATTTTCCGGTTTGGAAATAGCTCCTTTTGGAATCCATTGAATTAAATTTTTAACAGAAGTAGAATAAGCGGTAATTTCCAATTCTAATCCATTGAAATAAATTCGATTTCCAACTTCCATTTGCAAAGAAGTTTCGGGGAGTAAATTCAGATTTCCACTTCCGGGCCAATACAAATCGTTGAAAGTCGGCATTCTGAAATTTTTAGAAAAATGAAAACGAATTTGATAAAAACTTGTTGCATCCCATTTAAAACCAAATGAATATAAAAAAGGAGCTTTATAATCACTCGAAAATTCCTGACGAATTCCGGCCTCATATAAGAGTTTGGAATTAATTTTTTGTTTTAAAATGAATCCGGCTGAACCGTTTTGTCTTTTTGCAAAATGAATTTGCGTTCCTTTTCCTTCGGAATGTTTAAAGTCAAACAATAAATTTAAAAGAAAGGAGCGAAAGTTTGTTGTTAAATTGTATTGAGCAATCCAAGATTGATTTTCTCCAAATTCATAGTTTTTGGAAGTTAAACTTGGGTAATAACGGAAATTTTCACTCAAATGTGCCAGTTTTAATTGAGAAGAAAATCGGAATGAACGGTTTTCCCATTCTATTAGACTTCGAGTATTATAATCTTGGTATTTTGTCGGGAGTGAATTTGTAGAAATCAATGCGAAATTTCGGCTTCCATCAAATAAATTCCCATAAAATTTTAATTGATTTCGGGAATCTAATTTATGGGCAGCAGAAAGACTTAGAGTATGGTTATAAAATTCACCGTTTTCATTTTTCCGATTTTGGTTTAAATACGGATAATCATTGTCAGAAGCGGTTTTTCCGATAGCTAGATTAAAACTTAGATTTTCATTTGAAAAACGAGGATTATAATTCAAACTATACGTATTAAAACTTCCAAAACGAGTGAAAATCGTATTTTCAAAACCTTGATTAAAGCGAAGAGAATTGTTTAAATAAATAGCCCCTCCAATGGCAGCACTTCCATAAGCAGCACTTCCACCTCCGGGTTTAATCAGAATATTGTCAAAAACAAAAGTGTTGACTGTATTAAAATCGGTTTGCCCCAAAAATTGAGAATTAATATTGATTCCATTCCACAAAACAGCCGTTTGAGAGGCGGTAGTTCCTCTGAAAGAAGGGGAAGAAACCATTCCGGCACCGTTTTCTTTCATATAGATTCCTGAAGTAGTATTGAGTAGTTGAGTTAATAAAGGACCATTTTTTTTGATAACCGAATCCGAAAGAAATTGTTTGGTTTGAGTATCCGAAAAATGCAAAAGATAGTAATCCGAAAGATTTATTTCTTTCAGACTAACTGTATCGGACTGCGCCCACAAAAGCTGATTAACGGATAAAATCAGCACAAAAAAAACATATCTTTTCATTGTGTTTTTTGCTTTTCCGCCGAAAGCAATAAAATTTAAATTATAATTTAATCAGGCAGGTTTCCTGGCTTGTTCTGCTTTACTCCTTCCCATCCGCTTTAGGCGAACAGTGGATTGTAGATAAAAGCACCTTTAAGAACTTACAGTTGCGGGGACAGCTTCGGATTTTCACCGAAATTCCCTTTTCATTCGTCTGAGACGAACACCTGATTCAAAGCACAAATATACAATTTATCATGACTTTAACTAAAAATAAAGTAATACAAAAATTCAGTACATTTGTTAAAGTTAAAAATTAAGTGATATGGAAAATTCAGGAACAAAAACATCAGACAAAAAGTTAATAGCGGGTTTATTAGGTATTTTAATCGGAACTTTAGCTATTCACAAATTCTACTTAGGTTATACAAAAATTGGTGTAATTCAATTGATAATCGGTATTGTAACTTGCGGATTAGGAGGAGTTATCGGTTTAATCGAAGGAATTATCTATTTAACAAAATCAGATGAAGAATTTGAAGAAACATATATCCGAAACCAAAAAGAATGGTTTTAAAAAGGTTTTTTATTAGACTAAAAGAGAAAGAGGGCAAAAGCTCTCTTTTTTTATGAAATAATTTCCTCTTCTTTTTTCTTATTTACACCACAAACTACAAAATCACGTTATTTGTAATAGATTTCAAGAAGTGAAAATTCATTTTTATATAAGTTTTGTTGTGGGCTTGTTTTTGATGTTTACATTAAAAGCGCAACAACCGGTATGGAAAAACGAAAATTTACGTCAAGACACTGTACAGGTTAAAAGCACAATTATACAGCTCAATTCTAAGTTTATCTTAGCTGAGAAGTTTAAAATTCAGGACGAAAACGGAGAAGCTTTGTCTGAATTATTTTATAAAATGGATTATGATTCTGCTCGCTTAATTTTGGACGAATCACTCATCGGAAAAAAAATTAGTATTCAGTATTTCGTTCATCCCGATTTGCAGCAAGAATCTATTTTCACAAAAGACACCGCATTAATTCATGAAGCTTTCCAAGAACATCGTTATTACAATTTTATGCGAGAAAGAAGGGAATCGAAACCTCTTTTTGACGGATTAAACAGCCGAGGTTCTTTGGTACGCGGAATTCGTTTTGGAAACAATCAGAGTGCGTCGGTTCAATCTTCTCTGGATTTACAGTTAAGTGGTCAGTTGAGTGATAAAATCGGTATAAACGCAGTAATTTCCGACAATAACGTTCCGATTCAGGCTGATGGATACACGCAAACTTTAAAAGAATTTGATAAAGTTTATATAGAATTATTCAATAAAAATTCAAAAATACGAGCCGGACATATCGATTTGAATCAGGAAAAAGATTTTTTCGGGAATTTTAGTCAAAAAGTAACCGGTTTACAAATTGAAACTGAATTAACTCACTCTAATGATGCAAAAACTAAGATTCAATTTGCAGGAAGTGTGAGCCGCGGTGAATTTGTGTCCAAAAAATTTACCGGACAAAACGGAAATCAAGGACCTTACCGACTTTCAGGAAATCACAATGAATTATACATTATCATTGTTTCGGGAAGCGAACGTGTTTATTTGGATGGAATTTTATTGACTCGTGGAGAAGATCGAGATTATGTAATTAATTATAACACAGGAGAGTTAACTTTCACAAGCAATCGTTTGATTACAGATAATTCCAGAATTTCGGTGGAATATTTGTATGCCAATCGTATGTATTCTCAAGTTTTATTGTATGGAGGAATTGAACACGAATCCGAACGTTTTCGGATTGCCGGTCATTTTTATTCCAATGGTGATTCAAAAAACAATCCGTTGAGCGATAATTTGAGTGACGAAGACAAAGAAATTTTGTCCAATGCCGGAAACGATACTTCTTTGATGTTTGCTTCAACCGCTACACCGACTCAGTTTGATCCGGATCGGAATCTGTATCGGAAAATTTTAGTGAATGGAGTGGAAGTTTTTGAGTTTTCAACTAATCCGGAAGAGGAATTGTATCAGGTGAATTTTACTTTTGTCGGAAATAACAAAGGAAATTATATTGCTTCAAGTGTAGTGATTAATGGAAAAATATTTGAATACATTCCGCCTTTGAATGGGATTCCACAAGGAAATTACGAACCGATTCGACAATTAATTCCACCGAAACAATTGCAACTTTATACTTTAAATTCAGAATATAAGTTAAAACGAAATGGAATTTTAGGTTTGGATTTAGGAATGAGCAATGAAGATTTGAATTTATTTTCATCTAAGGATGATGGGGAAAACATAGGTTTTGCCGGAAGGATTTATGGAAATCGACTGTTTGAATGGAATAAATGGAAAATTCAACCTCTTTTTGAATTTTCATACATTCAGGAAAATTTTCGTTCCATTCAACGTTTACGAAACATTGAATTCAGCCGGGATTTTAATTTGGAAGAAGAATTATCAAATACCGATCAAATTTATCTCAAAACCGGTATAAATACGATATTCAACGATTCTCTAAAGCTGAATTACACACTTCATTATTTACAAAATAAAGAGCAATATACCGGAATTAAAAATGATGTTGGCATTCTTTTTCAGACAGAAAAAAATTATGGAGAAGCTCAGTTTTCGCTCCTAAATTCCAAAAAAAAGTCATTAATCAGTTTAGAAGAAGATCAATCGGAATTTTTGCGTTATCAAATTTTCGGAAAAAGAAAATTGGTTAAAAACTTATGGATAGGAGCGCAGTATAGTGGTGAAACCAATAAAATTGAAGACCATTTGAACGCTCAGTCGGGAAATAATTTGTCAGAAATGTCTTTTCGTTGGAATGAGGTTCGGGGAATGTTGGGAATCGGTGATACAGCCAAGGTTTATGCACAATTGAGTTATTATAAACGCAGTGATGATTCGGTTCGTTTAGGAAGTATGCAGCGAATTACAAAATCGGATGGTTGGATTTTGGAATCCAAGTTAATTAATCAACAAAATCATCGTTTGGAGATGACGGCACATTACCGAATGGTGAAATATGAAGTTGATAATTTGCAAAAAGAAGAATATATAACCGGAAATTTACGTTGGCACAAAGGTTTTTTCAGAAATGGATTGGTTTTGACTGCTTTTTATGAATTAGGAAGTGGAGTAGAACCGCAGCGGGAATTTGAATATGTGAAAGTTACGGACGGAACCGGAATTTATAAATGGACAGATTACAATGGTGATGGAATTCAACAATTGGATGAATTTGAAGTGGCTGAATATCAGGATGAAGCAAATTATATTCGAGTATTTACCAATACAGTGAATTATGTAAAAACCAATAAAAATAACTTTAATTTTTCTGTACGATTTCGATTCAAGGAATTATTTGATTCTGAAAGTAAATTTTTAGCTCGTTGGTTGTGGTTGGTTTCACTTCAATCTCAAAATTCAGTTTTAAAAAACGGAAAAACCTTAGAATGGAATCCATTTAGTAATTCAGGTGAAAGTTTAGGAAAAAGCCGGAACTTACGTTCTGTTTTGAATTTTAACCAAGGGAATCAATACAAATGGTCGTCAGCTTATACATACAATCAAAGTTTAAATCGAAATTATATTTTCACCGGAGGTGAATCACGAGATGTAGAAAGTCATTTATTGAATTTGAAATATCGCCCATGGGAGAATTTTTATTTGTTGAATGAAGTAGAAAAAAATCGGACTAAAAGTCATTCGGATTTGTTTGAAAGTCGTCGTTTTATAGTAGAAGCTTGGCGGGTTAAACCTCAAATTTCGTATCAAATAGAAACAAAATTCAGTGCTTCGTTAAATTTTACTTATCAACGAAAAACCAATATAAGCGGTAACGAAAGCTTGAAACAATCGGATTTTGGTGCTGAAATTCAATGGAACGACGGGTCAAAATCTTCTTTATTGGGGAATTTTAACTTCATTAAGAATAATTTTTCAGGAAATGCCCAATCGGTAGTTGGAAATCAAATGATGGAAGGATTAAAACCGGGAAATAATTTGGTTTGGCAATTGATTTTTCAACGACAATTGAATTCGTTTTTAAGTATAAATATTAATTATGACGGTAGAAAAACGGAAGAAAATAAAGCGATTCATTCCGGAAATATTCAGATTCAAGCCCGATTTTAGATTAATTCAATAAATACCAAGTTATACCCATTTGTATTTTAAAATCACGATAAGGCGTAAAAGGTGCGCTGTAATAATTGTTTTTTCCCCAAAGTGCATTAAGGTGGTCGCCTCTTAGAAAAATTTGCATTCGGTTTACTTTTAAATTGATAAACAAATCAATTAAAGGAAAACCACCAATTTCCTGAATACCGAATTCGGCATTTTCTCTGGGAAGCATAAATTCATTTAAAACCGGAAAAAATTCCCGAGATTTGAACGGTGTAAAATAATTTGCTGTAATTCCGGTTTGAAGTTCTGCTTTATTAGCAAAAACTCCTCCTTGCCAATACAAAGTAGCACGGGCGATGATTTCCGGAAGAGGAAGAAAATCAGAGTTTTGTGTAACTTTTTGGTATTCTGCAGTGGTGTGTAAATAAAAATTCCGATACGAAAATAGATTGTCGGCTTTGAATTGAAGAATGGAAATTCCGGTTGAAAGCTGCTTCGGACGGAAATCGGAATTTATATAAACATAATTGTCAATATTGTGAAGTGTAGCCTCAAATCGGGTTTTTATGCGATTTAAATCTAATTTACCATATAATTTTCGGGTATTGGTGTTGTGAAAATTAGAATTGTAGTAATTAAAATCTTTGTAAAAACTTTGGTTGTAAAATAAATTTAAGGAAGGAAAAGCAGATTCTAATAAAGCTCCAGCAATTAAATGATAGCCTTGTAAAGGTTGAATATCAATTTCAGCTTGAAGGTGGTATTGATTTTTAAAAATTGTTCCGGATTTGAATTCCGAATAAGCATTTAGTTTCAAACGCTCATTCCAATCGAAATAAAAACGCCCGATAGCACCCAATAAATTATCTTCCAAATGACCGGGAATGGCAATTAAACCAAAAACTTGTTCATTTCCGTAATAAGTTTTGAGTTTTTCATATCGTATTCCGGCTTCAATTAAGAGTTTCTCACTCCATTTGAATTCGATGGTAGAAGTGTTTTGAAGAGTTTCAAAGTTTTTTAAATTTCGTCTTTGTAAATTGGGAATGACCGCACTTTCATAATAATCTTCCGGATTGGTTTCGTGGTAAAAATATTTTTGTTTTTCATAGGTAAAAATATTTTTCAAGAGAAGAGGAGTGCTGTTTTGTAAGGAATCAGATTTTCCTAAAATTTGATAGGAAGTACCTAAATGAAACCGGCGAGAATCAAATTCAGTATAAGCCGATTTTAAATTAACCTCTATATTTTGCCGGTTGGTAGTACGCAAGCTGTCATCGTAAACAAATTCATTCAAATCTTTAATTCCTCCGTTTTCTTGATTGTTTATTTTTTGAGAAGCAAAATGCGACCAGAATTTCAAACGTTTATTTTTGGATTTAAAATGTAGTGTAGCGATTAAAGCATTGTTTGCTGCTAAATTATTTTGATAACGTCCAACTGAGCGAAGCCCTCGATAACGAACAGAATAATTAAATTGAGGAGTTAAATTATGTGCAAAAGTAGTAGAAAGATATTGCCCTTCACGCATTCCGTTTTCATAGATAAATTCAGTCATTGGGGTTTTGACGTCGTAATAATTTACCTCATCGGGATAAATATAATTGACAGATTTCCCTTGTGGAAGTAATTCCATTCGGAATTTTTTACTTGAGTATTCTAAAGGATTAAAGGTTTGACCAAAGTTGGGAAAGTAAAGTTTACCAAAAAGGTCTTTTTGAGTAAAATTATGTGTATATAGGTTTTGGATGACTAAGCTTGTGTCGATGGGCGTAGGGTAGAGGTCATTTTCTTTCCAGAATTTATAATCAGCAATAACAGGACGGTGAACGCTAAGGCTGTCGGATGCAACTTCTCTTTTACTGAGCTCTACTAAAGAATCCTGAATGGCTTTGGGATCTTCGTAAGGCGTTATAATTTGTGCTTTACTAAGTTGAAATCCGAATAATAGAAAAAATAACAAAAAAAAATGTCGCATACAAAGAGATGATGCGACAAAGGTAATTAAAAATATATTTTAGATTCGTCTATAAATTTTGAATAAAGCGCCCCAATTTAAGTAGATCGGTTTCTTTAGTGAGTGTTATTTTTTCTGAAGAAATATAACTTGAGATTTGTTTTTCATTTTCTGAAAATAAAGCTGCAAATTTCTTTTTATTTGTAGGCATTTCTATGATGTTACCGTTTACTTTAACAAAAAGTCGGTCTTTTGCTCTTTTGTAGATAGCCGGTTTGTCTGAGCCATATCCGTTGCTTGAGGCGACGGCGGGCGTATAAGTTATAGATTCTTTGATATAGAAAGCTACTTTATCGTGTTCAGCAATTGTTCGTAAAAAACCGGAAACCTTTGTTTTTCCATCGGTATAGGAAGTGTAGATATAACGGGTTTTTTCCGGTCCTATGAAGACTTCCGGATATTCTTCTTTGCTTAGGTTGTAATCGACTTGGTTCATTTTGAACTCCATTTCATCGGTATAAGCATTGTATCTTAAATTAATAGACTTATCGTAACCGGTTATAACTGCGGGTAAAAATTCTTGTGTGATATAGGGAGAACCCATCGCTTTAGCGGCCTGTGTGAGGTCTTTATTGTTTTGTACTGAAAAAGAGGTGGAACTAACAGAAATTACATCACCAATTTGGGCGGATAAAGTGCCGGTAAGGAATAGTAAGAAGGCACAGTTAATAATTTTTTTCATAATAATCAAGATTTATAAATCCTAACAAATATAAAGAAGATTCTGTTAAAAAAGAGAGTATAAGATGTTAAAATAAAAAAACCGCCTTCATATTGAGGCGGTTTTTTTATATTTCAAAATAAGTTATGATTAATAACCAGGGTTTTGTACAACATTTGGATTCACGTTTGTTTCATCAATAGGAATAGGCATAGTGAATCTATGATCCGTAATTGGTAAAGTAGTAGCTTCCGTTTCAAGCTCATTATCTCTAACATGACGGTCAATAGAAACATTAGCTTTTGCACCTAATCTTCTTAAATCTATATAACGATGTCCTTCAACAAATAATTCAATTCTTCTTTCTTTCAAGATACCTGCCCAAGCATCAGTTGCATTTGCAAAGGATGGCATAGCGGCAGAGCCACTGATTGAACGAGCTTGTTGAACTGCATGAAGATAGGTAGCAACACCACCTAAGTCATTTGCAGCAGCAGCAGCCTCAGCCATAATGAAGTACATTTCAGAAAGACGGATTAATTTTAAACTATTAACCAATAGAGCTCCAGGGATTCCAGGATATTTATCAATCATGATTTCGCCTTCGTTACAAGCACCGTTGTTTGATGTTGGGTCAACATAAGCATATAGTCTTACATCATCTGTGTTTTCAGCCAACATACCGTGTACTCTATAGCTCATAGTCCACAATGGACTACCGGAACAACGAGTAGTGTTTTGGTAAAAGATATTAGCCGGAGAGAAGGTTGGAGTTCCTCCCTGTAAGCTTCTCAAAGTGAGAATTTGCTCATGTTGAATACCATTTCCGGATGGAATATCTGACCAAATCTGACGGTACGGGTTCGTACAGTTAGCTGGGTGGTAGAAATCGGCATTACTCAAAACAAACGGTTGTGCAATGGTCAAACTTAAGCCATAATTGTTGATTACATTATTAGCATGAATTTTTGCTTTGTCATATATACCTCTGTATGCATACATTCTTGCTTGTAAAGCTTCAACTGCTGCTTTGGTTGGATAGATATACGAAAGGCTATTGCTCAAATTGTTAAATGCAAATGTCAAATCACTTTCCATTAACTCATAAATAGCTCCATTTGTTCCTCTTGGAAGAGTTTCATTGGAGGCAGGTACATGAGTAAATAACATTCCTCCTAAAGCAGAATTATCGGTCATATCCGGTGAAAAATAACTGGCTAACATTAAGTAGCTGTATGCTCGGATAAAACGTGCTTGTGCAATTACATTATTTAATTCTGCTACCTCAGCTTCTGTAGCTGGTTCTAAATGCCCAACTCCTTGTAAAAGACGATTTACACGATTAATAGCAGCATGTCCACTTAACCAAATACTTGAAGCATAACCATTAGTTGAATTCAAAATCATCTGATGGGTTTCTCTGTTACTTCCATTCCATTCAACAGAAGGAGCAACTTCGTCAGTGAAAATTGCAGTAAAAGCAATCTGTGTAGTATTGGACAATAATGAGTAAGTCCCATTTAAATAAAGCTGTGCATCTTCTAATTCAAAGAATGTTGCCTCTTCATCAAGAATTCCCAAAGGCTCGATCTCGTAGGCATCTTCACAAGCAACAAATCCAATTGCTAAACCTACTGTTAGGATTAAATATTTAATCTTTTTCATAATAATTCATTTTAAAATTCAACATTTACACCAAAAGAGAATGATCTTGGGTTAGGATATTGTCCTAAAGAAGTTGTTTTTACTCCTTCCGGATCAAATCCTTTCCATTTGGTCCAAATCAAAAGGTTTTCACCTTGTATAAAAATATTCACACCTTTTAATGCAGTACCATCTAACCATCTTTGAGGTATGTTGTAACCCAAAGTGGCACTTCTGAATCGAACGAAAGAAGCGTCATACAATAAACGGTCAGAATCCCAGTCAAATACATTGTTTGCATTAAGAGAAGCCATGTCGGTATTAGGGTTTTCCGGTGTCCATGCATTTAATAAATCTGCTGATAAATTCATATCATTAGCAGCAGTATGGTCTTCTAACCAAGCCAATAGGTTATCAAATTTGTGGAATCCGGCTTGGTAAGAGAAGTTTGCATCCAAGTACCATCCTTTATAATTGGCACTGAAACCAAATCCTCCGTTCCATTTAGGTAAGAATGATTTTCCTGTGAATCGAGCATCTCTTTCCGGGTCGATTCCGGTATAATCTACAATGTTTCCATCGATATCTTTGTACAACCATTCTCCTGTATCCGGGTCAACCCCTACATGCGGAATCATGTACCACTCGTAGATAGTATGTCCCTCTGCAAGTGTAGTGCTACCGGGAATAATGGATTCGGCAGGGAAAGAAATAAGAGTGTTTTTGTTGTAAGCGGTATTTGCCCAAACGGTTAAGTCAAAATCTGCTTTTTTGATTAATTTATAACGCAAAGCAATTTCAATACCTTTATTTTCTAATTCTCCGTTATTTCCGGAAATTCCATATTGTCCTGTTACAGCTGATAAATTAATTCCAGAGAATAGTTTTTTAGTATTTTTTTGATATACATCAATATTACCTTCTAATCGGTTGTTGAAGAAAGTAAAGTCCAAACCAATATTAGCTTGGTGAGTTTCTTCCCAACCTAAGTCAATATTTCCTAAAACAGGGTAATAACCTACGGTATTTTGGTAAGCAGCTCCTGTATCATTATAGTCCCATGCTAAAGAATTGTCTAAGAACAATG
>JAVFAE010000020.1:0-15359 GCA_034002605.1 Weeksellaceae bacterium
TCGAAGCTGCAATGAATAAAGAAATTCGGATTTTTTTACCTTTTTTCACAATCGGATTTTCTTCCTCGTCTAACATTTTTTCTAAACGATTCCAAGCATCGGGAGAAACTTTCAGTTCTCTTTTTTCCATTTGATTTTTTAAATTAGTTTCCCAACTCATTTTTTTTATTTTTTAATTCAAACAATAATAATCTCATTTTACTTTTTGCGCGCGATAATTGCATTTTGGAAGCAGATTCGCTGATGTTCAGTTGATTGGAGATTTCTTTATGTGAAAAATCTTCCAATACATATAAATTGAAAACAATACGATAAGATTCCGGCAACTGATCCAAAAGCTATTGTACATCAATTTCACTTAAATCTTCTTCATAACCCGATTCTTCCGGCCATTCCGAATCTTCCAAATAGACAAATTGCTTACTTGATTTCAAAAAATCCAAACATTCATTAACCACAATTCGTCTCATCCAACCCTCAAAACTTCCTTCTGATTTGTAAGAGGAAATATTTTTAAAAATTTTGACAAAAGCTTTTAACATACAGTCTTCCGCATGCTGCAAATCACTTATGTAGGAACGGCAAGTGCTGAGCAATTTAGCTGAAAACCGGTCAAATAACTCTTTCTGAGCAACTCGATTTTGCTTTTTTAGTTGTGGTAATAAATCTTCCACTTTTTGACGACTATGTATTGAAATTAATTTCAAAATTAAGAGGCTTCTACTTATATAGACGATTAAATTCAAAAAAAAGTAACACTCAAACAAAAATAAAAAATAGCAGAGCGACACAGAATTCAGTTTGAAGTAAAAAAAGAGTAAATATTTCTTGTTTTTCAGTAAGATGTATTATCTTTGCCACCCGTTTTGAGTCATGAAAAAATTCAAAGATTATACAATTTCCTTTGCCGGATTGAGTTTAGGAAAACATCAATTTGATTTTTTGATTACTCAATCGTTCTTTGATTTATTTGAATTTGAACAGGATTTTGAACATCCGAATGTCAATATATCTGTGATTTTGGATAAAAAAAATAATTTTTTGGAATTATTTTTTACTCTTTCAGGAGGTGTAGAAGTAAATTGTGATTTGACCAATGAAATCTACTATCAAGAACTGGAAGGAAAATCAGAAATCATCGTAAAATTTGGAGAAGAGTTAGATGACTCAGACGATGAAGTGTGGATACTTCCACATGGAGAATATACGATGAATATTTCACAGATTATTTATGAAATGGTTCTTTTGGCAGTGCCAAATAAACGGATTCATCCGGATGTAATCAGTGGAAAAAGTAATTCGGAAATGCTGAAATTATTAGAAAAATACAGTATTGACGAAGAAACTTTGAATCAATCAAATTCAGACGAATCAGAAATAGACCCACGTTGGGAAGCTTTGAAAAATTTAAATAATAATAGTAACTGAAAATAAAACATAACAAGTTATGGCACATCCTAAGAGAAGACAATCGACTACGAGAAGAGATAAACGTAGAACCCATTACAAAATCGAAGCACCTCAGATTGCTATAGATAAAACGACTGGAGAAGCACACCTTTACCATAGAGCTTATTGGTTAGACGGTAAAATGTACTATCGAGGTAAGGTTGTAATGGAAAAAGAACAAAGCGAAGAGGTAGAATAAATTCGTTTTTGAGAAAACAAAAAAAGCTGTTTCTAAATTTTAGAGGCAGCTTTTTCAATTTTTTTATACCTTTGACACTTATTGTTCTTTTTTTTCACAAAAAAACAAATTATTATGGATATTAAAGAAATACAAAATCTGATTAAGTTTGTTTCTAAATCAGACGTTGCAGAAGTAAATTTGAAATTAAAAGATTTTGAAATTAAAATCAAAAATATTACAAATCCAACTGTAACTTATGCACCACAGGCAGTAGTGCCTCAAATCGTTGCGCCTCAAGGACCACAAGCAGTAGTGCCACCGACAACAGCTCCTTCGACGGATGCAAAACCGGTACAGGAAGAAACAGAATCAAACTATTATGTAGTAAAATCTCCGATGATTGGAACTTTTTATAGAGCATCAGCTCCCGGAAAAGACCCTTTTGTATCGGTTGGAGATACTGTTTCTCAAGGTTCAGTACTTTGTATGGTTGAAGCAATGAAGTTATTCAATGAAATTGAATCTGAAGTATCGGGTAAAATAGTGAAAATTTTGGTCGATGATTCCACGCCGATTGAATATGACCAACCTTTGTTTTTAATAGACCCGGCTTAATTTCAAAAAAACACGCAAAATGTTTAAAAAGATATTAATTGCCAATCGTGGTGAAATCGCTATGCGCGTAATTCGTACAGCGCGGGAAATGGGAATCAAAACAGTAGCGGTTTATTCTACTGCGGATCGAGATAGTCTGCATGTTCGTTTTGCCGATGAAGCGGTTTGTATCGGGCCGGCAGCCAGTTCGCAATCGTATTTGAAAATTGCAAATATTATGGCAGCGGCTGAAATTACCGATGCAGATGCGATTCATCCGGGCTATGGATTCCTTTCAGAAAATTCAAAATTTTCTAAAACTTGTCGGGATACCGGTATTAAATTTATTGGAGCAACACCCGAACAGATTGATAGAATGGGAGACAAAGCAACAGCAAAAGCAACGATGATTGAAGCTGGCGTTCCTGTTGTTCCCGGTTCTGATGGGATTTTGAAAGATTTGGATGATGCCAAGAAAACAGCTAAAAAAATAGGATTTCCGGTAATGATAAAAGCAACTGCCGGAGGTGGGGGAAAAGGAATGCGGGAGATTTTTAATGAAAAAGATTTAGAAAAACATTGGGATTCAGCAGTACAAGAGGCTTTATCAGCTTTTGGAAATGGCGGAATGTATATGGAAAAATTGATATTGGAACCCCGACATATTGAAATTCAAGTTGCAGGAGATTCAAAAGGAAAAGCTTGCCATTTGTCTGAAAGAGATTGCTCTATTCAACGTCGTCATCAGAAATTGACAGAAGAAACCCCTTCTCCTTTTATGACAAAAAAACTGAGAGAAGAAATGGGAGCTGCTGCTGTACGAGCCGCTGAATATATAGGATATGAAGGAGTAGGAACAATCGAATTCTTGGTTGATAAAGACGGGAATTTCTATTTTATGGAAATGAATACCCGAATTCAAGTAGAACATCCGATTACAGAGCAAGTTATTGATTATGATTTGGTTAGAGAGCAAATAATGATTGCTGCGGGACAGTCGATTTCAGGAAAAAATTATTTACCGAAGTTGCATTCCATTGAGTGCCGCATTAATGCAGAAGATCCTTACAACGGCTTCAGACCATCACCAGGAATTATTACTAATTTAAATATTCCGGGTGGACATGGAATCCGAGTTGATACTCATGTTTATGCAGGCTATCAGATTCCTCCGTATTATGATTCAATGATTGCAAAATTAATTACTACAGCTCAAACCAGAGAAGAAGCAATGGCAAAAATGCGCAGAGCTTTGGACGAGTTTTATATTGAAGGAATTAAAACAACAGTTCCTTTTCATCGTCAGTTAATGGATCATCCGGAGTATATAAAAGGAAATTATACTACGGCATTTATGGAATCTTTTGAGATGAATCCCGATTATGCCGGAGAAGTTTAAAAAAAGAAAAAGCAACGACAGAAATCGTTGCTTTTTTTGTGCGGGTGAAGGGAATCGAACCCCCACGCCTTGCGGCACCAGATCCTAAGTCTGGCGTGTCTACCAGTTCCACCACACCCGCTTCTGGGATTGCAAATATACACTAAAATCTTTTTCTGCAAATTTTATTATTCATTTTTTTTGACCTGATTTATTTCGCTATTTTTGTCAAAAAAAGAATCAAAATGGAAATAAGCGGTAGAATTAAAAAAATTTTCGAAGAACAAACTTTTCCCAGTGGATTTCGTAAAAAAGAAATTGTAGTAACTACTCAGGAACAGTATCCTCAGGATGTGTTAATCGAATTTTTACAAGATAAAGTCAGTTTAATTGAACCTCTTTCAGAAGGAGACGAAATCAGAATTTCAATTAATATCAGAGGGAGAGAATGGATAAATCCG
Organism: Weeksellaceae bacterium; assembly: GCA_034002605.1. Lineage (GTDB taxonomy): Bacteria > Bacteroidota > Bacteroidia > Flavobacteriales > Weeksellaceae > Moheibacter. The sequence goes on from JAVFAE010000020.1 coordinate 4,064, forward strand.
GAAGGTGTTGCTAAATATTTTAACAGTATTTCAGGATGGCGGGTTGAGAAAATTGGAGCCGGAACGGAAGCTCCGGAAGAATATACAAATATCCCGCCTATTGCACCCACTATTCCTTCTCAAGATGATAGCGGAGTGGATGATTTGCCTTTTTAAGAAAAGCTAGTTAAAGCAAATCTTTTAGAAATCATATAACATTTTACCCTAAATGTAAAGAAAGTATAAAGAATACAAATTACTTGTGTTCTTTATACGAATTCTTTTTGCTTATCATGGTTAAACTAATGAATTAGAAAGTTGTAAAACTCTTTCTTTACCGAGTTCGGAAGATTGAAGCTTTTTATTCTATCTTAAAGAGATTACTTTATCTTTGTGGCAATGAAAAAATCACTTGTTTTTTTAATGCTTCTGATTATGGGCTTTTCCCAAGCTCAGGAAAAAAATAATGGAACTTCTTATTTTCTTTTGAATGTGGGATATGCCAACTTAAATGGAAATTATTTTAAGTTAGGACCGGAGTTTTATTTATTAAATTCAAAAGATTGGAATATCATCGGATTGAGTGCAACAGCCAATATGGCGTATTTTAAAGATAAATTTATACTGATTCCGGAAGTAGGTTTGGCGTATCACTTTAATTTTTTAAACACCAAAGCCAATCCTTATTCATCCTATATGCGTGCTACTTTTTATTCTGCACGAATCAATGCTTCTCTTTGGAATATTACACCTGAAATAGGAGTTAATTTATTGAGTCTTTTGGAATTTACCCTTGGCTATTCGTTTGAGTATCAAAAAAATGATTACACCAATTTAGAAGGATTAAAATTGGGTGTTTCTCTGCATTTGCCCACTCAACTTTTCTTTTAACTTTTTCGTGCTTCTTCAGGAAATACTATCTTTGTGAAGTTTTGATAAATTCTGACTTTAAAAGTAATTGTTCAGTCTGATTAAATTCTTACTTTCGTTTTATGATTTCGGCAAAAAATATTTATAAAAAATTCGGTGATTTAGAAGTACTAAAAGGCGTTTCTCTTGATGTGAGTATTGGAGAAATCGTTTCAATCGTCGGAGCTTCCGGAGCAGGGAAAACGACTTTATTACAAATTTTAAGCAGTTTGGAGAAAAGCACCGACCCCAAAGAAAATTATACTGAAATTTTTATAAAAAAGGAAGATATAACCAAAATGTCGGATGTGAAATTATCAAAATTCAGAAATGAAAATATTGGTTTCATTTTTCAATTTCATCAACTGTTACCGGAATTTACTGCATTTGAAAATGTTTGTATTCCCGGCTATATCAGCACTACAAAAAAGAGTAAAATTCACACCAAAGCCAAAGAGTTATTGGATTTTTTAGGATTAAAAAATCGTTTGGAACACAAACCCTCACAACTTTCAGGTGGAGAACAGCAACGTGTAGCTGTAGCAAGAGCTTTAATCAATCAACCGGGAGTTATTTTTGCGGATGAACCTTCCGGAAATTTGGATTCAAAAAATGCAGAAGAATTGCACCAACTTTTTTTCAGACTTCGAGAAGAATTTGGACAAACTTTTATCATTGTTACTCATAATGAGGAACTTGCTGATATGGCAGACCGAAAGTTAGTTATGGCAGACGGACGTTTTGAAATGTAAATTCAAAATGACACAGCACGAACTCAAAGAATTTTTAGACGAAAAAGTACAATTGTACAATCAACCAACTTTTATTGAAAGCGATCCGATTCAGATTCCGCATCGTTTTACACAAAAGGAAGACCGCGAAATAGCCGGATTTCTCGCTGCTACCATGGCGTGGGGCAATCGGAAAATGATTATTAAAAAAGTAGATGATTTACTTCAACGAATGGGGAATTCTCCTTTTGATTTTATCATGAATTATTCGGAAAATGAATTTGATAAAATCGAAGGCTTTAAGCACAGAACGATTAATTCTTTGGATATGGATTTTTATTTTCGGTCATTGAAAAATATTTATACACATTACCAAGGTTTGGAAAATTGTTTTCCGTTTCATCCGACCGATAAAAACACAATGAATGCTATTCTTTATTTTCGTGAAAAATTTTTGGAAGTTTCTCATTTGCCTCGTTCTGAAAAACATTTATCCAATCCGGCAAAAAATTCAGCTGCCAAGCGTCTGAATATGATGCTTCGTTGGTTTGTACGAAACGATAATCAAGGAGTGGATTTAGGAATCTGGACAAAAATTTCACCTTCTCAATTGGTTTGTCCTCTCGATGTTCATTCCGGAAATGTAGCACGGAAATTAGGCATTCTGCAACGTAAACAAAATGATTGGAAAGCCGTTTTGGAATTGAATGAACAGCTACGAAAATTCGACTCGGAAGATCCGGTGAAATATGATTTTGCTCTTTTTGGTTTAGGTGTTTTTGAAGGATTTTCAAAATTATAAAACGAGATTGCCAATTTGGATTTTGTAAATCAATCCAAAAAATCCTTGCCCGATTCAGACAAGGATTTTTGCTTGTTGTTTAAAAATTAAGTATCATTTTAAGACTAAAATTTCGTCCCATATTAAAAACGCCTAATCGGTTGGTTGCCGGATTTTCACCGGCATATTTTAGTCGGCTCAAATGACTTTGATAAGCAATATTTGCCAGATTATTTCCGCTTAAATGAAGACTGATGAAATCTTTTTTATTGAAAAAAGAAAAATCAGTTCCTATACCGACACTCAAAAGCGTGTAAGCTGGTGTTTTACTTTCGGTTTCGTAGGCACTGTAAATAGTGTTTTGTGCAAAATAATGATCTACTCCGAATTTGAAATAAAAATTGGAAATGTTTTTTCCTATAGTTTTAAATTCCGCTTTTATTCCGCCTTTATAGTGAGCTGCCGGGATAAACGGAAGATAACGGGTGCTGTCGGATTGATTATTTTGAGTTGCTCGAACGTAGGAAAATGAGTTTTCTATGTGCAACCAATCCAAAGGATGCGGATGAATATCAATGTAAATTTCACCTCCGCTCAAAGTTGCATTTCCGGATGTATATTGGAATCCCGGAGCCGGATCGGATAAATCGGGAATAATATCGTTTCCGTTTGTATCTTTTAATTTTTCAAGAAAAGAATAATGTCGAATGAAATTCACAAAAGGACTTATTTCCAAGCTAATATGCTCAGAATCTAAAAAGTAAGCCAAATCAATTTGTCGGCTGATTTCCGGTTTTAAATCCGGATTTCCGATTTCATAGCGGAAAGTTCCTTCGTGTTTTCCATTGGAAGCGAGTTCTGCAATATTAGGCGCACGAAATCCTTGTGAAAAATTCAGTTTTAAAGTAGAATTTTGATTCAATTGATAGGATAAACCGATACTTCCCGAAAAACTACTGTAGTTTTTATTGAAATGTTCAAATTTTATTTCCGAATCCTCATCAGGATGAGAAACAACTTCTTCCTCTTCATTCAAATAAAGTTGTTTTGTGTTCATATTTCGATTATCAAAACGGAAACCACCTGCTAAGGTGAGTTTATTGAATGTTTTTTGTGTAAAAACAAAAGCTCCGATGTCAAATAAATTATAATCCGGAATTAAAAATTCAACTCCTTTGTTTGAGTTTTTTTGTTGCATTCCACTAATTCCTGTTGAAATTTCCCAACCGTTGAGTTTTGCGAAATTGTACCGGATATTGTAATTAAACGTATTTAAAGAAAGAGAAAGCCCTTCTTCATCTGGATTTTCTGCTTCTTCGTATTCTTTTCGTAGATTGTTTTGAAATCCGAAATCAACAGTAAGACTTCCTTTGTTTAATAAAAAATAATTGTTGGAAGCTATGCTGAAATGATGAATCCGCTGATAGGGAATCCCGATTTTATAAGCATTTAAATCACTTGAAGTTACCGGAATTTCTTCACCTTCTTGATTTTCAAATATAAAATTCCCGAATTCATCCCTTTCGCCTTCTACGATTCCCAATTTGGAATTATAAGAACTCACGGTTAAAAAAGAATGTCCCCAATTTTTGTTGATACCCAAACTCAAGCTTCCGTTTAATTCTTGGAATCCGGAATTATAAACTTTACCGTCGTATTTATTTTCATAATTTCCGGCAATTTTATTTGAAATTTGTGCTGTCCATTGAAAGCCGTTTCGGTTTCCGGAATTAAAAATAGATGTTCCAATTAAATTAGCATTACTCTGATAATTAGTAAATAATCGGGTTTTTATTTCACCTTCCAAAAGTGGTTTGTGTGGAAGAAAATTTAAAACACCGGCAATTCCATCTGAACCGTACATTAAACTGCCCGGACCTTTGATAATTTCTATCCGATCGACGGAATATTCGTCAATTTCAATTCCGTGTTCATCGCCCCATTGTTGACCTTCTTGTTTTATTCCGTTATTGAGTGTAATGACACGATTGTAACCTAATCCTCGAATTACCGGTTTGGAAATAGCCGGACCGGTACTAATTTGATTGATTCCCGGTACATAACTCAAAGCGTCAATCAGATTGACGGCAGTAGTCCGGTTTAAAGAGTTGCGGTTTAAAGTTTTGATAATAACCGGATTTCGCTTTAGTTCGGTGGAGCGGGTAACGCCTGTAATAACTACATTATCGAGTTCGGTTATGGATTCTTCTAAAACAAAATCAAGAACGGTATTTTCGGTTAATTCAATTCGTTGGATGACTGATTTATAACCCGGCATTTTGATTTCTAAAAGATAAGAACCTTTTTTCAGATTATTTATTTTGTAATTCCCGTTTTCGTCGGAAACAGAAGTTATTTTCAAATCGGGAAGATAAACCAAAACATCGGATAGAGTTTCACCGGTTAAATCATCTTTTATTTGTCCCGAAAGTGTGTTTTGTGCAAAAGATATGGCAGTTGTCAACAAGAGAACAACCGCTGTAAATGGTTTTATTATTTTCATTATTTAATTCTTTAAATTATTGATTTTGATTAAAATAACAAAGCAAAAAGCAGAATTGTTTTAATCGGAAAGTGTAAATTCGGATTGATTTACAGAAAAATAAAATTAAATAAACGGAGGCCCTTTGTTGTAGTTTGTAGTGGGTTCAACAGAAAGAAAGCTTTTGTACCAAGGAAAATAGTTGGTTGGCTGTTTGGTTATTGTAAGCTTGAATTCTGTTGAAAAAACAAGTTGAGGTGTAGGAGTATGGTGATCGCAAAACTTACATTCTTCCTGAACTTTGCTCAGGTGTTCTTTGTGTTCGTCCGGAACACCATAATAAATTGCTTTTTCACAAGAATCTGCTTCTAAAAAAGCAATAATTTCATGTTCATGATAGTGAATAAGAAGGTTGGGTAAGATGCTGAGCAAGTAAAACAAGAGCATTACCACAGTGGGAAAGTGTATTTTTCTTTTCTTATTCAATGTTTTTGAATGAAAGTAAGTGCAAAATTAAGAAAATAAAATCGCCTCGATTTTATCAAGCACTATTTCTTCTGAAATATTCTTAAAATAATCGAATCCTTCTAAGTGTTTAGGTTCTTTTCCAAAAACAGAAGTAGGACGAATAGTTAAACTTTCATCTTGAATTACATTTTCCATGGATTGTCCATAGCCTAAAAAGCCCATAAAAGGATGAGTGGTTCCCCAAATAGAAAGAACAGGAGTTCCTACTAAAGAAGCTAAATGCATATTAGCAGAATCCATGGAAATCATCACTTTTAGTTTTTTAATAAGTTGTAGTTCGGCTTGTAAATCCAATTTTCCTACAACAGACTCTAAATTGGAATGAAGTTTTTCCCATTTTTCTAATTCTTCTTTTTCTTTGGTTCCTCCACCAAACAAATAAACTTTTATTCCTTTTTCGGCTAATTTCAAAGCGATGGATTTCATTTTCTCTATCGGAAACATTTTTCCCGGATGCAAAGCAAAAGGAGCAATTCCCACTGCGTTTTCGAGTGGAATTTCTTTTGAAGTCAATTGATGACTTAAATTTAATTCAAAACCTAAATCCCTAAAAACATCTGCATAACGCTCTGTCATAGGTTTCAAAGGTTTTTTGATTTTATTTTTTTGTTGGATTAAATTTTTCCGTTCCTTTCTCGCTTTATCCAAAACAGCAGTAGGGAATTTCGATAAAAAAAAGCATAAAATTTTAGTACGAAGTACATTATGCAAATCAGCAACAGCGAAAATGCTTTCTTTTTTTAAATCTTTTGCCAATCGGAATAAGCCCGGAATTCCTTTGTGTTTTCCGTCTAAATCTGCCGGAAAAAACCGAAAATTAGGTAAGGAATCAAAAAGAGGTTGGAATTTCTCACGGGAAACATAGAGAATTTCCACTTCTGGATTTTGAATTAAAAATTCGCGAATCACAGGAACGGTCATGGCAACATCACCAAAAGCACTAAATCGGAAAATCACAACCGTTTTTTTTTTGGTATTTTTTGTCATTGATTTTTCCATATTAAAAAAATAGCATTCCGGTTGTTTTTATTTTAGAAATTATGAAGCATTTAATTTTGATTGAAAAGCGATGGCGTAAAATTTAAATTGTTTAATCATCGCTAAAAGCCCGTTGGCTCGAGTGGGCGATAGAAACTCTTGTAAACCGATTTTGTGAATGAAATCCGTTTGAGATTCTAAAATTGCATAAGGCGACTGCCCATTGTACATACGAACTAATAAAGCAGCTAAACCTTTAGGCAAAATAGCATCGCTGTCGGCATCAAAAAGTAATTTTCCATTTTCCATTTTTGCATCTAACCAAACCGTAGATTGACAGCCTTTTATGATTTTGTCGTCTCGTTTCTTTTCTTCAGGAATTGCCTTTAAGTTTTTTCCCAGTTCAATTAAATATTCGTAGCGTTGTTCCCAATCGTCAAAAAAGGAAAACTCTTCGATAATTTCGTTTTGAATTTCTTGAATTGTCATAGTGCAAAGATAGAGATTTGAGAGCGAAAGAATTTAAGAATACAGATATTTTTGTGTATATTTGGCTTCTAACAACAACCTAAATACAGTTAAATATGAAAGTACTTTCTTTGGATGAGAACCATCCTTTGTTGAATCAAAGTTTGCGGGAGGCGGGATTTGAGGTGGATGAAGATACGACTTCTCCAAAACGGGAAATTTTATTGAAAATACAAGAGTACGATGGAGTAATTCTTCGCAGTCGTTTGGCGATTAATAAAGAATTTATGTCGTTTGGCAGTCGTCTTAAATTCATTGGTCGGGTAGGAGCCGGTTTGGAAAATATTGATGAAAAATTTGCCGAAAAGCGAAATATAAGCATTTTTAATGCGCCGGAAGGAAATCGAGATTCCGTTGGAGAACACGCTTTGGGAATGTTATTGATGTTGTTGCATCGGTTGAAAATCGGAGACAGTGAAATGCGGAAAGGAATATGGAGGAGAGAAGAAAACCGGGGCGATGAACTTATGGGGAAAACCGTTGGAATTATGGGATACGGAAATATGGGAAAAGCTTTTGCGCAACGTTTGAAAGGATTTGGAGTGGAAGTAATTTGCTATGATATAAAAGAAAATGTAGGCGATGAAAATGCTCGTCAGGTTTCTTTGGAAGAATTAGTTGAAAAAACCGATGTTTTTAGCCTGCATACTCCTCAAACGCCGGAAACTTTAGGCATAATTAATACAGAATTTATTCAGTCGTTTAAAAAACCATTTTATTTTATTAATACAGCACGTGGTAAGTCGGTGATTACAAAAGATTTGGTGAAAGCTTTGCAAGAAAAAAAAGTGAAAGGAGCTTGCTTGGATGTGCATGAATATGAAAAAAAATCGTTTGAAAATTTGAGTTTTGAAGAATTACCCGAAGATTTTCAGTATTTGTTAGAAGCGGAAAATGTGATTTTAGAACCCCACATTGCCGGATGGACACATCAAAGTAAAGAAAAATTAGCTCGTGTAATAGTGAATAAGATTGTGGAATGGAAAAAATTTCATAAACTTGCACCATAAAATAAAATGGGGATGTAGCTCAGTTGGCTAGAGCGTTAGACTGGCAGTCTAAAGGTCGTGGGTTCGAGCCCCATCTTCTCCACAAAAGCGCAAATCCAAACTTGCGCTTTTTTTGTTTTAAAATTTATGGAATCATTTTTTGTGTACATATTGTATTCCGAGAAGTTGAATAAATATTATATCGGACAAACTCCTGATTTAGAAGAGCGTCTTCGAAAGCATCGTTTTTCAACGGATTACTTTAATTGAGTACTGACTATCCATATTAGGAAGATTCCTTAGATAAACACAGGATAGACAGTGATTTTAAGTATAAAAAATCCGAATTGTAAAAGTCTTATTTCTTTAGGATAATTCTTTCAGATGCTGTTTCTCCATTTTTGAAATTTACTCTCAAAATATAAATTCCGGAAGGCAGATGTGATAAATTTACTCTTAATTGCCCTTCGTCGGAAGTGAAATATGGATAATACGCTATTCCGTCCATATTGTACAATATCAACGAGCTCAATTGACTGTTGTTTAATTTTATATTTAAAAAGCCTGTAGTTGGATTGGGATAAACCGTTAATTCCTCTATTTGATTAGAATTTTTAACATTTAAAAACGGTATGCCAGTGTAACTTCTGTATATCGCTCCATAAAAACCAGCTGTAAATATATATTCATTTACAAGAACCAACGACCGCGCACGAGTGTTGGTAACATAACCCCAAGTAGTACCGCCATTAGCTGTTTTGTATATGGTTCCTTCATTGTTTAAAACATATCCGGTTTCTGAGTTGTAGAATCGTACAATATTGTAATCACCATAAGTAATTGAAACGGGGTTCCAAGTCACACCGCCATTAGTTGTTTTATAAGAAACCGAGTTATTGCCAACAAAAAGACCGTTATTTTCATCCCAAAAATCAAATGAATTAATATTTTCATTCTGTTCCAAATCCAAAATTGAGTTCCATGTATTCCCTCCATCAGTTGACTTGTACATTTTTCCGTAATTAATTCCGTTTCGACAAGCATATCCAATCATTTCATTGACAAATTTGATTTCTTTATAGGATTCATTAGATACTTGAGTCCATGTAGTGCCTCCATTGGTGGTTTTCATTGTTTTTTTCTGATTGAAACCACCCGAGATAAAACCAATATTCTCATTTATAAAATGAATGGCAATAATACCTTCGTGAATTATTCTGTTTCCATTATTTAAAGCTGTCCAATTCAATCCGCCGTTGGTTGTTTTGTAAACATGCCCGCCATAAGTTCCTCCCGTGGTCATATACCCCAAGTTTTCATTTACGAAAGTGAATAAGTTAGCAGTTACAGATGTACCCGGTTGTAAAGTTGCTGCTAATTCCCAATTGTTTCCAAAATCGGTGGACTTGTAAAAGTTGTTTCCTGAAAGTATATAGCCTGTATTATTTATAACCTGTATTTGCTTTATATCATTATAAAGAAAAGAATAATGTGACCAAGTGTTTCCGCCATTTGTGGTCTTAATTATTCTTCCCCTGAGCCCGACTGCAAAACCATTGTTGTTGTCATGAAAATAAATACCGTACATATCTGTTTGCCCGTAGTAAGCATCTTGGAAAAATATTTTATTCCAAGTTGCTCCGCCATTTATTGTTTTATAGGTTGCACCGTATTCCCCGGTGGCAAATCCTCGGTTTTCATTCAAAAAATGAAAATCAAATATGGCTTCTGTTGCATCTGTAATTTGAAACCATGTTTCTCCGCCATCAGTAGTTTTCATTATTTTAGAAAACTCTCTTGAGGCGTATCCTACATTTTCATTTACGAAATGCACAGTATAATAATTTGATGGATAGGTGCTTACCGATTCTGTAATGTACCAACTTAAACCACCGTCAACGGTTTTTAGTATGGTGCCATGTGTACAAACTGCATGACCGGTCATTGAGCTTGTAAAAAAGGTTTTAACTACTGTAATACCTGGAGGAAATAAATGAAGTTCCCAAGTCAAACCACCATCTTCTGTTCTAATTATTCTTTTTGCTCCTGAGATAATGATGGTATCTTCATTAATTATATTGACTGTATTTAATTCAAAATCGTACTCGGTAGAAATTTGCTCCCAACTTTCTCCTGAATTTATTGTTTTCCAAATAACGCCCTGTTTCCCAACAATAAACCCTAACTCTCCAAAAAACTTAATGTCTTTGCTTCCGGTCATATTCTGTTTTATCTCCCAATTTTCTCCGGCATCAGTGGTTTCAAGCAATTCATAATCTGTTATAATATAACCTCTGTCTGCAGATGAAAAAGCAATACCTCTACCGGGATTTGGTGTCGGTTTTGGATTAAGAAGTTCCCATTGAGTTTGAGAAAATACCCAACCCGATAAAACTGCAAATAATAAAATAAAGAATAATTTAGTTCTCATATAGGGGAAAAATTTAATTTAATTTTGAATTTATTAATTACGAATGTAATGTTTCAATGTTATTGCTTTTGCGCTGCAAACATAGCGTATTTTAGAGTATCTGCTCATAATCTGCAACCTATTTTAACAAAATTATTAAAGTGTTGAAAAACATTATCTTTCGATGTTTACGGTTTTTTTAATACCTAAATTTTAGGGAATTATATTTTATTTAGTTTATGAATTTTTGGTAAAAATTTATTTCATTATTCCTATTAGAATAATCCATCATTGGTGTTAAATTTTGAAAATCAGCCCGATGTAAATCCTAAAAAGGACATTTCACTCTCTTTTTCTAAAAAGCTGATACGAATCATCTTACATAATTATTTAGAATTGTTCTTAATTGTAGATTTGCAATAAATTTAGTTTTATGCGCATCAGTCTTTTTTCATTTAAAATAGGTTTTATAGCTTTTATGATTGTTTTGCTTCTTATGCCGATTGGTCATGTAGTAATGATTTTAAACGAGATTTTGTTGGAAGAACATAAATTTACAGGAGCATTTCTCATAGGACTATTAGGATTAATGTTTTTAGTAATCGGAATAATTCAAAACCAACACCGAATTACGGCAACCGTATTGGGTTTGGTGAGTGGTGTATTGGTTTGGACAGGATGGATTGAGTTTTCATTTGTTTGGATAGCCGAAAAATTAAAAATAGCTCCACTTATAGAAGAGGGAGTTATTGTAACCAAACCTGAATATTTAGTCATGATGTCTTCATTGGGATTATTGATGACTTTCCTGGTTTTTTATCTGTTTTTAAAAACAAATTGCACGTATTTCAGCTGGTTTCAAAAACATTTAGGACTAAAAAAATATATCAATACAAAAGGCGGAGTACAATGGCCTTTGGCTTTGATAACTTTTATAGAATCCATTATGTTGATGTGGATGTTTTATGTAGTTTTATTGTT
>JAVFAE010000021.1:0-15159 GCA_034002605.1 Weeksellaceae bacterium
GAAAAAAAAGTCCTGCAAGAACAAATAATCCTATATGGTGATTGTGAGTTTCGAAAACCGAAGGGAAAATCTCTAAAACAGCTGTTGCTAAAAAAAATGCGCCACTGAAAATGAGTAAAAATTTAATTCCTTGCTTTTTATTAACAAAGGAATATCCGAGCAAACTGCCTATAAAAACAGAAAGGAAGAGAATAATGATTTCAAACATGAAGCAAAAATAATAAGAAAGTTAAAATTCAAAATACTAAATAAAAAATATTAATTACATTTGTAGAATACACATGAAATTTTTAAAAAAATGAGAGCATTCTTTTTTATTTGTACACTCACACTCTCTACACTAATTCCTGCTCAATCTATCATCATTAATCCTGTTTCTCAGCCGGAATCAAATTATAGTGCTGAAGAATTAACGCGTGAAGTTTTAGTTAGTGGAAATGCTTGTTCCGATATTTCAAATTTTCAATTAAAAGATAATCCGTCAGCTGTTTTTCCAAGTGTTAACAGAAGTTGGGGTTATTTTGAAAAAGGAAGTTCTACTTTTCCATTTGAAAGAGGGATTGTTCTTACTTCCGGTTATGCCAAAAGTGCTGAGGGACCAAATACCGGAATTGTCGGAGATGGAGATTATAACTGGACAGGTGATGGCAATGCCAATACTTTAGCAGGAGGAAGTACAAATAATGCCACAGTTTTTGAATTTGATTTTATTCCTTTTGGTTCTGAAATCGCTTTCAATTATATTTTTGCTTCGGAAGAATACCCAACATTTGCTTGTTCCAGTTATAATGATGTATTTGGATTCATTATTTCCGGACCGGGTATAACCAACGATCCCGGACTTAATGGGAAAAATATTGCCCGACTTCCTAACGGACTACCTGTTACTATTAATAATGTAAACAATAATTATTGTGGAGATGCCACTTACTATGTTCCCGGTCCTTTTCCCTATATTGAGCATGGAGGAAGAACGACCGTTTTAACTGCTTATTCGGAAGTAATTCCGGGCGAAACTTATCACATTCGCTTATTAATTGCAGATACTGCCGATACAAATTATGATTCAGCTGTATTTTTAGAAGCCGGATCTTTTAATTTGGGCTCAACTTTAGTCGATATTTATGGGGATGAAATTGAAGACGGTAAACTAATTTGTGATTTAGAAGAATATACGCTTATAGCTAATGTTACTTCTCCTGTTGCTGTTTTTCAATGGTATTTCAATGGTGAATTAATTCCCGGAGCAACAGAAAATCAATATATTGCAACAGAAACCGGAAATTACTCGGTTGAAGTTTCAGCCGTCAGTTGTCAAACCGAAGCAGATGTGAACTTAATTTTCAGTAAAACTCCAGAGGCTGTTCTCATTTATGAAGCACATCGTTGTTCATTGGATGGAACCTATTTATTTGATTTGAGTGAATTTAATTCATCTCTTTCCACCACCAATGATATTCATTTTACTTATTATACTTCTAATTTAGGCGCACAAACACAAAATCCAAATTCTCAGATTATTGACTTTGAAAATTATTTTGTCAATACAACCGGAACAGTTTATGTCCGAATTGAAGCAGATGGAGGTTGCTACGTCGTAGTTCCATTGATTTTATCCATTGGAAAAAAACCTGACACACAAGAAGTTCCCTATCCTATTTGTGATACAAATGGAGATGGTTTTGCTACTTTTGATTTAAATTCTCAGAATAATTTGCTAATAACCTCCGACCCTACCGGTTTAACTTTTGAATATTATTTAGATGCTGGTTTGACTCAATTAATTCCTAATCCTGATAATTTTGTCAATACATCCAATCCACAAATTGTTTTTGTAAAAGCTTATTATCCTGACGAAGCGGACGAAGAATGTATTGCCGTTGAGGAACTTACTTTAATTGTAGAAGAATTCCCTGAACTTCAATCTGATAATATTGTAATTTGTGACAATTTACATGATGGAAGTGAAGAAATTGACCTAACTCAGAATAATATTGTAATTACTTCCGGAATTGGTACTACACTTCACTATTTCACTGAAATTGGCGGACAAGAAATCACGAATCCTGAAAGTTATCTACTAACTTCTTCACCTGTTACTTTTTATGTTTTAGTAAGAAACACCAATGAATCTTGCGAAGATTACCAAACTCTGACGGTTTCTATGTTAGAATCACCTGAAGTAATAAGTGACACGATTCATTTACAAAATTGTAGTTTAACTCAATTTTCCACCTACTACCTACCCGATGCTAATTCTCATTTAGTAAATAGCACCAATGGTTTAACTTTCACATATCATTTTACTTATCAACAGGCATTTAACGGAACAAACCCATTGCCTCAGAATTACCAAAATACCAGCCCAAATCAAATCGTTTATGTGCGGATTCAAAACTCTAATCAATGTTTTGATATTGGTGAAATTCAATTAAATACAGTTACCATCCATGAAGAATTGCCTGATGCTTTGACAGTTTGTGATAATCCTTATGAAACCAATGACGGATTTGGAACTTTTAATTTAACTCAAATGTACAGTTCTATTGCAACTGTTTTAGGAGGTGGAAATTATTTCATCACCTATCATACTTCTTTAGATGATGCCGTAAGTGGAAATAATCCTATCATCAACCCAACTGAATATGAAAATATAAGCAATCCGCAAACAATTTACACCCGAGCCAAGAGCAATCAAGGTTGTGCCGGTATTGTCGATTTTAAAATCAATGTACTTTCTGTTCCGGAATTTGAATTAAGAGAATCCATTACATTTTGTGCCAATGATTTTGATAAATCATTTGAATTCTTTGACCCTTTTGAATCTTATACTTGGTACAATCCAAGCGGTGATGTTGTAAGTACAGAAAGTCTTGTAGTTTTCAACCAACAAGGAACATACACTTTAGAAGTTACTTCTCCTGATTCTCAATGTGTGGGTCGAAGAGAAATTAATGTTCAATACGATGCTCCACCGGTTATTTCAAGCATTGTAGTCGATGAAAATACGGTTACCGTTTATGCAAACGGAGGTTTTGGTCCTTATTTGTACAGTTACACAAACGGGCTGAATTGGAGCGACCATTCGATTTTATATGATATTCCTCCCGGCATATATGAAATGATTATTAAAAGTAAATACGGTTGTATCTCCGATGCAAAAATATTTGGTGTTTTAGGTGTTCCGAATTTCTTTTCACCAAATGGAGACGGAATCAATGACACATGGCGTATTCGTGCTTTAGAAGTATATCCCAATACCCAGATAAAAATATTTGACCGTTATGGTAAACTATTCGTTGATCGTCCTTTAATTTCTGGATTTGAATGGGACGGAACTTATGGCGGACGACCAGTTCCAAGCGGTGACTATTGGTATATTATTACTTTAGAGGACGGTCGTATGATCAAAGGACATATCACGGTTAGACATTAGATTTAATAAAAATTTCAATTGGAAAACTTTAAAATGCAAGCCAAAACTTTCTATGGTTTTGAAAGTATTTTGGCACAAGAATTAAAATCATTAGGCGCAGCCGATGTTATAGTGAAAAATCGTTTGGTCGAATTTTATGGTGATACCGGATTTCTGTACAAAGCCAACTACAGCCTTTCCACTGCACTTCGAATTCTAAAACCCATCTTCTCATTTTCTGCCAAAAATGAAACTCAATTGTACAATCATTTCAGAAAATTTGAATGGGAAAAATATTTAGACATAAGTCAAACTTTTATTATTGATGCAACCGTTTATTCCGATTATTTTACTCATTCGCACTATACTGCATTAAAAGTAAAAGATGCTTTAGTAGATAGATTTCGGGAAAAATTCAATCAACGACCAAGTGTGCAAAAAGAAGGAGCCGATATTTATTTTAATTTACACATCAGCCACGATAAAATCACGCTTTCACTTGATAGTAGCGGAGAATCGCTTCATAAACGAGGTTATAAAACTGAACATGGAAAAGCTCCTATTAATGAAGTTTTAGCTGCCGGTTTACTTCAACTTGCCGGTTGGAACGGAAAAGGGAATCTACTGGATCCTATGTGTGGTTCGGGGACTATTCTTACCGAAGCCGCTTTTATTGCCGGTCAAATTCCGCCACAAATTCATCGCTCCCATTTTGCTTTTCAAAATTGGAAAGATTATGATGATGAATTATTTTCCAAAATCAAAGAAACCCGAATCAATCGAATTCAAGAATTTTCAGGAAGAATCGTTGGTTATGACATCCAGCCTACTGTATTGGAAATGGCTGAAAAAAATATTATAAATGCCAATTTAGAAGACTTCATCGTACTTTATAAAAAAGATTTTTTTGAAACCAAAAAAGATTTATTTCCAGTTTTAATCGTATTCAATCCACCTTATAATGAACGTTTGGAAAGTGATAATGAAAAATTATATAAATCCATTGGCAATACTTTAAAACACAATTATCCCAATACTTTAGCTTGGTTTATCACTTCTGATTTAACAGCCAAAAAATTCGTAGGCTTAAAACCTTCCAAAAAATTGAAAATTTTCAATGGAAAATTAGAGTGTGATTTTCTTCGCTACGATATTTATGAAGGCAGTAAAAAACAAGGCTCCAATGCAGAATAAACTCCAATTTATTTAAACTGAATCCTCATTCTTTAAATTTCATAATTCTAATTACATTTGCACACTCAAAATGAAATCATGTCTTTAGAAAAAGAAATCAGCAAGAGAAAAACTTTTGGAATTGTAGCTCACCCCGATGCGGGAAAAACAACTTTAACCGAGAAATTATTACTTTTTGGTGGAGCAATTCAGGAAGCAGGTGCCGTAAAAAACAATAAAGTCAAAAAGGGAGCAACTTCTGACTTTATGGAAATTGAGCGTCAAAGAGGAATTTCAGTTGCTACTTCGGTTTTGGCATTTGATTACAAAGGGAAAAAAATAAATATTCTCGATACACCCGGACACAAAGATTTCGCAGAAGACACATTCCGGACTTTAACAGCAGTAGATTCTGTGATTGTTGTAGTAGATGTGGCAAAAGGTGTAGAAGAACAAACTGAAAAATTAGTGGAAGTTTGTCGAATGCGGAATATTCCCATGTTGGTTTTCATTAATAAAATGGACCGGGAAGGAAAAGATGCTTTTGATTTGATGGATGAAGTCGAATTAAAATTAGGATTACGACTGACTCCTCTTTCCTGGCCAATCGGAATTGGTGCCACTTTTAAAGGAATTTATAATATTTGGGAGAAAAATATTCATTTATTTTCCGGAGAAAACAAACAAAAAATCAGTGATGTACTCTCTTTTGAAGATTTGAATGACACAGAATTAGATAAAACGATTGGTTCTTCTTTTGCTGAAACTCTACGAAGTGAAATTGAACTGCTTTCGGAAGTTTATCCTGAATTTTCTGAAGAAGAATATATGAAAGGTGAATTACAGCCTGTATTTTTTGGTTCTGCTTTGAATAATTTCGGTGTTCAGGAATTATTGAATGCTTTTGTTGAAATCGCACCCCAACCCCAACCCAAAGAAACAGATGCAAGAATGATAAATCCTACTGAAAATAAATTCTCAGGATTTGTTTTTAAAATCCATGCGAATATGGATCCAAAACACCGTGACCGATTGGCTTTTGTGAAAATTGTGTCCGGAAAATTTGAACGAAATAAGAATTATCTACACGTTCGTTTGGATAAACAAATGAAATTCAGCAGTCCGAGTGCTTTTTTTGCTGATAAGAAAGAAATTATTGATGAAAGTTTTGCAGGTGATATCATCGGTTTACACGATACAGGAAATTTTAGAATCGGTGATACATTGACCGAAGGTGAAAAAATCATGTTCAAAGGAATTCCTTCTTTTTCACCCGAGCATTTCCGCTATGTTAACAATGCTGACCCAATGAAAACCAAACAATTAGAAAAAGGAATCACACAATTAATGGACGAAGGAGTTGCGCAATTATTTACTTTAGAAATGAATAATCGTAAAATCATCGGAACCGTAGGCGCTCTTCAATATGAAGTTATTCAATATCGTTTGGAACATGAATACGGAGCAAAAGTAAATTATGAACCAATTTCTATTCACAAAGCTTGTTGGGTAGAAGTTGAAAATGAAAAGTCAGAAGAATTTAAAGAATTTAAACGTGTGAAACAAAGATATTTAGCACGAGATAAATTTAATCAATTGGTGTTTTTAGCAGATTCTTCTTTTACCATTCAAATGACACAAGAAAAATATCCTTCCGTAAAATTACATTTTGTAAGTGAATTTTAAACTTGTCTCTTTTAATCTAATAAATCACTGATTATATTTCCGTTTTTGGAGTTAATACAACTCTCACAGAATAAGAAAAAAAGAAGAAAAGTATAAAAAAACAGAAAAATAAGTTTGTTCATGATTGTTGCCTTTGTTATTTAGATGAAAATAACTGTAAAAGGTTGCGCAATTTTTTACTTCTTTTTTCAAATAATTTGCAACTTCCTGAGTTTCTTTAAAAAATAGTCTGAATAATATACTTCAAATCCGTACAAAACGACCAATTTTGAATGTAAGTTTTATTGATTTTCACCTTTTCAGGCCAGAGAACTTCATCATTGTATTGCAAAGGATTTTCCTGTTTTTCCAAAATATTTTCTTCCTCTCTAAAAACTAACTGAGCCGGACCTGTAATACCCGGTTTTACACTTAAAATGACTCGGTCTTCATCTTGCAATAAATCTGCATAACCCGGTACATCCGGTCGTGGCCCGACAAAACTCATTTGTCCCAAAAGTATATTGAATAATTGAGGTAATTCGTCTAATTTAGAATTTCGTATGAAATTTCCTGTTTTTGTAATTGAATGTGTTTTATTTGAAGTTACAGAACTTTCATTTTCACCTTTCATTGTTCTGATTTTATAGATATAAAAAGGTTTTGCATTTTTTCCAATCCGAATCTGCCGAAACAGCCCAAATTCTCCTGTATCAATACTCGCAATTAGAATTAAAATAAAAATAACCGGCAAACAAACGGGCAAAAGCAGTAAAGCAAAAAGATAATCAAACAAAATTTTCAATTTCATTTTTTTGACTTGAAAAGCCGGTTAAGCTTCAGTATTCGTTTAATTTTCCCTATAAAAGTTGGATCAAAATCTTCATCTTCTGCAAAATAGCCGTAACCATATCCATAACCGTATCCATATCCATAGCCGTAACCATAACTTCCTTTTACTTTAAAATCATTTAGAATTATACCGATATTATGCACTTCTCCATTAGTGTATTTATCAGAAATACTTTGCAATAATCCACGGTAAGTATAATTAAATCTCGAAATATAAAGTGTAGCATCGGCATATTTCATTAATTCCAAAGCATCTGCCACCAAAATTACGGGAGGTGTATCCAAAACGATAAAATCATAGTCGGATTTAAGCTGTTGAATAAGTTCATTTAAAGTATCAGACAAGAGTAATTCTGCCGGATTGGGTGGAATCGGACCGCCAATGATAATATCTAAAGTATCTACTTTTGTTTTTTGAATGACTTCATCTAAACTTGAATTTCCGGACAAATAATTAGACAAACCTTTTTTGTTAGTCAGGTTAAATTCATTAAATATTTTAGGTTTTCTCAAATCCATTCCTAATAAAATTGTCTTTTTTCCACTGATTGCCAATACGGTAGCTAAATTCATGGAAACAAAAGTTTTTCCTTCTCCTCCAATGGAAGAAGTTACCATAATGGTTTTATTTTCTGATTTTTGAGAATTTTTATAAAGAAACTGTAAATTACTTCTTAAAGCTCTAAACGATTCTGATACAGAAGATTTAGGTTGGCTCAAGACTACTACCGGTTGATTTTCATCGCTGTTTCCGATTGTTCCCAAGAATGGAATGCCTGAAGTTTTAATTATATCCGGAATTCCTTTGATTTTGGTATCCAATAATTCTCTACCTAATAAAAAAGCAGTCGGAATAGCTAAACCCAATAAAATCGCCAACATCATATTTGCCTTTTTATCAGGTGAAATTGGTGCTTGTCCTAAAAATTTTGCTTTATCAATCACGGTAATATCGGAAATATTAGAAGCAATTGTTAATTCTGCCATACTGTAACGCGATAATAATTGATTGTACAAAGCATCATTAACTGCAAATCCTCTTTCTACATCCATGAATTTTTTCTCTTTTTCAGGCAAAAGAGAAGCTTTACTATCAAATTCGGCTAATTTTGAATTGACTAAATTTAATTCTTTTTGTAATTTGTTTTTACTGATTCCGATAAGGTGTTGAATAGAATTTTTAGTTCGTTCGATTTGATTATCAATTTCCAAAATTTCACGAGAACCTTCTTTGTAAAGCATTCGTAAATTCTCGCGTTCGACTTCCAATTGTCTTAATCGATTTACTTCTGCTGTGAAATTCCCTTCTGTCAATCCTCCAATTATCTGCAAATCAATCATTCCTCTTGAACCGACTTGATAAACGTTCTGACTGACGGAATTGAGAAGATTAATTTTTTCTTGATAGTCCAATCTTTCTGTTTCCAAAGCTTTGACTTTTGTTAAAATCTCACCTTTTTCAGAACTAAAATTGTATATTTTTTCGTTTTTTTGTAGATTTTGGTATTCTAAAGAAGAACTATCCACTTTTTCTTTTACAATTCCCAATTGTTCGCTCAAGTAAAGCATAGTTCGCTTTGCAATTTCATTTTTTTCTTCCAATTCATTTTCCCGCAATACATCCAATGAAATATTGACAATATCAATAGCTTCTTCTTGTGTGAAAGCGGTTTTTGAAATTTGTAAAATAGAACTTCCTTTTCCGGTAGATTTCACTAAAGTTCCACTTGCTACTCTGCTTGTAGCTTGATCTAAAGAAGTTAAAATAAACGAATATTTGTTTGTTGTAATAAAAGATCGACTTCCTCTGGTAATTTTAAATCGGTAATTATCTGAAGTAATCCATTCATTGAATTTTGCTTGTTTTGGAAATTGTATTTTTACATTTCGTCCAAAAACAGAGTCTTTCCTGTAGTTATAAAGTACATTGCTATTTTCCGAACTTAATGGAACAATCTGAAAAGAATCCTTGTCTATTTCCTTAATTTCTAATTCTACTCCAATAATTTGATTCCGAGTAGTATCGACTTCAACATGAAAAGGAGATATATTATAATAAGAATTGGATTTTTTCAAAGTTCCTTCTTCTTTATAGGCTATATAAGCATTTGAGCGTTTTGCTACTTCTAAAGCGTGTGTGCGGGATAATAAAATTTTCGTTAAAATATCAATTTTACCGCCACTTCCTCCCCATATAAAATTAATGGAATTACTTCCAAAATCCGTATTTCCGGATGAGCGGGAAGAAACATGAAAAGTTGAATCAGCCAAATAAATTCGGTTGAAATACCAGGTATTTACATAATAAGCTGTTGAAACTGCTATTAATAAAGTAAATGCATAAATTATCCAATTTCTTAAAACTCGTGAAATGAATCGTTCTATTTCAAAGAAAAAAACCTTGTTTTTTTTAGGTTTATCGGTTGTATTATTTGGTTTTTGACTCATTTTAAAGGTTGATTAGAGATTTCGGAAGAAGAAATAAACACCAATTACCGTAGCAATAGCCCCCATAACGGTTGTAATGGTTTGAACTGGATTGATGCCGATTCCCCATTGTTTTTGTCGTCTTGGATTAACAATGATAATATCATTCGGTTGTATCCAAAAAAACTCAGAATTCATAACGGATTCCTGAGTTATATCCAGCTCTACTCTCTGTGTTCCTTGTGGAGTTGTTCTCAAAATCTGAATATGTTTACGATCAGCTACGGGCGTTAAATTTCCTGACATAGCAATGGCTTCCAACAAATTTAATTCATATTTAGAAACCTGATAAACACCCGAACCGGCTTCTCCTACCATTGTAAAATTAATTCCGGGTAAATTAACTTCTAAGTAAACTGCAAGATCTTCATAAATTTCGTAAAATTTTTCTTCAATCCGTTCTCTTGCTTCTTTTAGAGTTAAACCTTGCAGGTAAATTTTCCCGATTCGTGGCATTTCAATATTTCCATCTTCTTGAATCCGAACGGATCTTCCCATTATCGAATTATTGCCACTACTTGTATTTACTCCTCCTGTTGTTGTGGTAAAGTCTTTTAATTCATCCAACTCCACTCCTTTTCGGTGAGAAACCCGGATATTGATATAATCATTGATTTGTAAATGATATTCCGGGCGATTGAATTCAATCATTCCATGCTCATTCAGTTTTAAATTTTCGTCCGGCTGAATGTACTTGATGTCTTTCAACGGAATACAAGAAGTCATCAACCCTAAAAACAATAACGGTAAAATAAAATAAGTCAGGTTTTTTCTCAAAATAAAACTATTTTTCAGTGGGCAAATATACTACTTTTCACTAAAGTCAGCTACAGCTTTTTTTAGTGCTTTTTTCTTTTTCAACCTCTCACCTATCAATAACGGTAAAAACGACAAACTCAAAGCTACCAAAACAACTAAAATAAACATTAAATTAAGATTTAGATTTCGTATAGAATAAGCAAAACCTATAATCAGAGCATTGGCGGCACAAATAAGAAGAGTCGTTTGAACATGAGTGAATCCTAAACGTATCAAACGATGGTGAATATGATTTTGATCTGCTGTGAAAGGTGATTTTCCTTGTAAAATCCGAATAATAAAAACACTCAACGTATCCACTAAGGGAACAATTAAAATCGCAATTGCCACTACCGGACCACTTTTAATCATCACCCAAGACATGGAAGATAAATTCAGGAATTTAATTGCCATAAAAGCAATCAGATAGCCTACTACCATGGAACCGGTATCGCCCATGAAAATCTTATAGTGATTTGATAAATTAAAATAAAGAAATGCTAATAAAGAAGCCATTATTGCAATTGCCAAATAACCCATTAAATAATCAAAAAGCCGGAAAAAAATAAATACAAAACTAAGCGATATTAAAATACCAACACCACTTGCCAAACCGTCTATTCCATCAATTAAATTGTAAGAATTTATAATAACAATAATCGTGAATATACTAACAGCTACACTTATTAAGTACGGAAGTTCATAAATACCAAACAGTCCAAAAAAACTTTCAATCCGAACATTGGCTCCAATAACAATCATGGCAGCACTAATGAGTTGTGTAATTAACTTTTTTCTGGGTGCAACTATGAGTAAATCGTCCATTAATCCTATAAAAAATAAAAAGACCAATGCAGCAACAAAATAAGTAGTTTCAAACAGCATTTCAGAACAAAAAATACTGGTCACAACTAAAATTGCAAAATAAATTGCGACTCCTCCCAAACGAGGAACTTTACGAATATGTGAACTTCGGCTTCCCGGAATATCCATCAATTGTTTTCGATAGGAAACCCGAATAATTTTAGGAATAGTTATAAAAGTTAACAGAAAAGAAATAATGAAAGACAACATTACGGACACATACAAGTCCGAAATTCCTAAGAAATCAGTCAGTTGGTTTAGGTTTAAGTTTTTCATATTTCTTCAATCCGTTTAACACCCAATGAAAGGTATAGTAAAAAGATTGGAGCAAAGATAGGTTTAAAAATTTATAATAAACGGCAAATTGTTTTTTTAATATCACGATTTTATTGCGTGAATAAGAGGATTTCCGAATTCTGTAAATTGCTAATATTTCCGGAATTGCTCTTGCTTCCGGAATTTTTCTTAAAATTTCAATCCACATCGCATAATCTTCACGCATATCTACTTCCGGTATTTCTATTTTTCCGATTCGTTGTGTATCGTACATGGCAGTTAACATTGGAATCGGGCAATTGTATAAAATCCGCCGATAATCAATATGATCCTCAGCTGAAAAATCGGACAATAAAGGGTTTAGTTCTTCATCAAAACGTTTATAGCCTGCATAAGCCAATTCTTCTTTATTTTGAATTAAAAACTGATAAGTTGTTTCCAAAAAATGAGGTAACCAAAGATCATCGCTATCAATAAATGTTAAAAAACGACCTTTTGCTCTCCGAATTCCAATATTTCGAGCTTCGGCTGCCCCGACATTCTCATTTAATGCTACCAAGTGAATTCTTTCGTCTGTGAAAGTTTCAATGATTTTCACTGAATCATCCTTAGAAGCATCATCTATTATCCACCATTCCCAATTCTGAAAAGTTTGATTTAAAACTGATTGAATAGTTTCTACTATAAATTTTTCAGAATTATAACAAGGTGTAACTATGGATATTATAGGATTCAATTTAACTTTTTATTTAATATTTTTGAAAAAAACCATAAACTGCGCGATCATTAAAAACTGTAGTATAACGTCCAAACCCGGATTTATCACCCCAAACGTTGTAAAAATTAATATACAAAGCAAGCGTATAAACCGTAAACATAATATAAACAAAATTCTTAAACAAAGGTGTATCACTCAGTGCTTTGACCATTCTCGGTACTACGAAAATAATATAAACTGTGAAAAATCCCGGAAGCCGGGCTGCAAAAATTCCTTCTCCAAAGAAAAAATAAATAATTACTCCAAAAAGATAGATATTCCGGAAATAAGCAAATAAATCATCTTTTTCTTCTACTTTTTTATTAAACAAGAGTATAGCAATTACAGTTAAAACTTTTACAATATCACCCAAAATGCTTTTTTCTGTAAATTCATTTGCATAATCACTGTAAGCTTCTCCAACTCCAAAAGGTAATAGTCTAAATATTCCATCAACCACTGTACTCAACCCAATTAAATAAGCAAGCATAGCACCTCCTACTGCGCTAATAATAAGGAGGTTATTGAAAGGGATTTTAACTATCCAATAAGCAAAAAGAAAAGCGACAACTGCTTTATGAAAATAGAAAGCAATCACAAAACAAAGTAGAAATTTCCATAAATTCCGTTCA
Source organism: Weeksellaceae bacterium (assembly GCA_034002605.1). GTDB lineage: Bacteria > Bacteroidota > Bacteroidia > Flavobacteriales > Weeksellaceae > Moheibacter. Next base: position 12,920 of record JAVFAE010000021.1, read on the forward strand.
ATTATAAACCGTATGGAAAAAAACATAATAGCACTTGCCAAACCTTGGCGAACGTGTACATGTTCTTCAAAAAAGTAAGTCGGGACAATATACATTAATAGTGCTAAAAATACATAACCACCATAACGGAAAATTACCATTGTTTTTAAACTAATTGCTATAATCGCAATCAATAAAGTAAAAGTTGCATAGCCTAAACCAATGGAACTTATTAGTTTATTTAAAAGTATATAGCCATATTCCATATCCCAATAACGGGAAAGTTCTTTCAATTCAGAAAAAGAGGTCATACTAACATCTTCAAATGCTGTCCAATAAGGAACCCAATCCGGACTTAAACCATAAGCTAATCCGGCTGTGAAAATCATGATTACAACAATTGTTTTGAACAAATTTTTATTGGGTTCTTCTCCTGTAATGAATTCATAAATAGATGAAATCAACACCAAAAACACAATCATGTTGTAAATGAAACTCATCTAATTTTAGATAATTTGAATTAATTTTAAGTGAATCAAGCTCAATAAATAAAATATTTGCTTTTGCAAAGGCAAAGAAAACAAATAATTTTGATTGAATCTTTTGTATTTGAAAATTTCCCATCGGGAAATTTCATTTTTCCGTAATTCTTCATCTAAAACCAGCAGTAATTTTTCTTTTAATTTTTTATCTTTTACATAGCCGACATAAGCCAAATACGAATAATAAGCTTGCAATATAAAAAATCGTTTCCACTCTTTTTGATGGGAACGATACTTACTTTTTCCAAAAGAATTTTTTACATTTTTTATTGCAATAAACATATCCAATCCCTTTTCTGTATGCGTTCTCGTAATTGAATCCTGACGTTCAAAATAATTATAAAATGGTTGATTGACTTTAGCTAAAACTTTGGTTTGTAAAATTAATTGTGGAATTAATTCTATATCTTCAAAATGAATTCCTTTTTTAAATGCATGATTTTCAAATAATTCCGATTTGAACAATTTATTACATGCAAAACAGCTCATTTCTCCAAAAATTCTAAAATCTTGAGTCAAATCAATTTTTTCCGGCAATTGAGGTGATTGTGGCAAAGCTCGAAAAACTTCTCCTTTTTCATTCACTTTTTGCAAATCACACAAAACAATTTCCGCTTGGTGTTCTCTTGCTTTTTTGTACAAAGTTTCAAACATTTCCGGATGCACATAATCATCACTATCAACAAAGCCAATGAATTTTCCATTTGCTTTTTCGATTCCAAAATTTCGTGCATCGCTCAATCCTCCATTTGGTTTTTGAAACGATTTGATTTGTGGGAATTTTGCTGAATATTCGTCGATTATTTTCTGAGAATTATCCGGAGAACCATCATTGACAACCAAAATCTCCATTTCATCCAAAGTCTGACTAACTAAAGAATCCAAACATTTTGGAAGGTATTTTTCGGTATTGTAAACCGGAACAATGACAGATACTTTCATTTTTTTTTATACCACTTAGTAAAATCAATTACGATTTCAGTTCATATTAATTTAAAATAATTCGTTTTAACGGAATACAATTTTTCATATTTCACATTTTTCATGAACTCCATCCTACTGTTAAGTTAATTGTACAATGTCCAAAATAAAATTCCAAAAACATTGATAATGATTTTTTTTATACACTATACATTATACAACTTTACAATTTACATAACACTACTTTCAATTATATGGTTTTATTGCAATTCATCAAAAACCTGTTCATACTTTTCCAAAATTATTTCTTTGGAAAATCGTGAAATAATACTTTTCTGAATACGATTTTTATCAAAATTCTGCTGACATAAAATTTTAATTCGTTCAGCAAAAAGCTCAGGATTTTCTATAGAAGCAATTTCTCCATTCACTTTCTCTTCTATAATTTCGTTGATTCCACCCGGACAATTATTTGCCAAAGCATAAGTCCCACAAACTCCGGCTTCTAACAAGACATTGGGAAAACCTTCGTAGCGAGAAGACAAAACAAATAAATCTGCTTGTGCCAAATACGAATACGGATTTTTTTTGTTTCCTAAAAATTCTACATTTATCAATTCTGATTTTTCTTTTTGTTCAATTAATTTTCCTTTATCCGCTCCATCTCCCAAAATAAATAATTTGATTTTCTCTTCTTTTAATTTCTCAAAAACAGTCAACAATAAATCAAATCCTTTTCGTTGACTCAAATTCCCAATTGCTACTACATTTTTGAATTCGGAAGAAAATTCCTTAATT
>JAVFAE010000022.1:0-15087 GCA_034002605.1 Weeksellaceae bacterium
CCGCGACCAGACAGTTAGCAATACAAGCAATGATGAAATTTTTATTCCACAGTTTTTCTTTTACCTCCACTTTTTAATTTGATTTGGCGCAAAGTTACACAAGATTAAAGGATTTTTTAATGATAATAATGAAAACTGAATAAAATCAGAAAGAGACAAAATGAATTAAGATGAATTTGTCTTAATAGTAAAATCTCGTATCTTTGGAGAAGTTTTTATCGGCTGTTTTCAAAGCGTAAATAAAGGTAGTTTGAAAAATAATTTTGGTTTTAAAATTGAAGCGTACAAATAAAATTAGACAATTAGTACGCATTCGATGAAACAAAATAAGTTAAAATGAAAGACATAGAAAATATTGAGGATGTAAAGTTAATGGTAAATGATTTCTACGGAAAAGTGCGTAAAGATGATAAGTTAGGTCCCATTTTTGACAATGTCATTCAAAATCGTTGGCCGGAACATTTAGAAAAAATGTATCGGTTTTGGCAAACCGTTTTATTGGAAGAACATACTTATTCCGGACGACCTTTTGTGCCACATCTTACTTTACCGGTTCAACAGGAACATTTTGACCGTTGGTTGTTTTTATTTTCCGAAACAGTAAATCAGTTTTTTAGCGGACAAAGAGCAGAGGCCGCCAAGTGGCAAGGAAAACGAATGGCAGAAATGTTTTTCCTGAAAATCAATTATTTTAGAGAAAATCAGCAAACCCCTTTAGTTTAAAGAAAAAAATGAAAGAAAAAGAGAAAAATTACCTTTTTTTAAAATATTATATTAAATTAGTCTAAATAAAATCAAAGCAATGGATATTACAAATATAGAAAAAGCACAAGGACATTGGATACTTGCCAAAATGGGAAAACGAGTACTTCGTCCGGGTGGTTGGGAACTTACTCAAAAGCTAATTGATTCCCTACAAATTGAATCAAAAGACAAAATTGTTGAATTTGCACCCGGAATGGGAAAAACAGCCACAATTTTAATTGAAAAAAATCCCCAAACTTATACCGGAATTGATGCAGATGAACAAGCTGTTGCCCGATTAAAGCAAAAATTTAATAAAGAAAACACCGAATTTTTAATTGCCAATGCAGCTCAAACTCCTTTGGAAAATGCTTCGGTTGATAAAGTAGTAGGGGAGGCGATGTTGACCATGCAAGCCGAACACAGAAAAGCAGAAATCATTCGGGAAGCTCATCGGATTTTGAAAAGTGGAGGCTTATATGGTATTCATGAATTAAGCCTTCGCCCGGATAATTTGCCGGAAGAAATTAAATCCGAAATCAAGCGAGAATTAGCAACAAGCATCCATGTTAATGCTCGTCCGCTCACTGTGGAAGAATGGCGGGAACTACTGAAATCACAAGGATTTAAGATAAAACAAGTCAAAACCAATGAAATGCTTTTGTTAGAAACTAAAAGAATGGTGGAAGATGAAGGCTTCTTCAGAGCATTAAAAATCGGATTTAATATTTTGACTCATCCTAAAGCAAAAAAACGAATTTTGAATATGAGAAGTGTTTTTAGAAAATATTCAGAACACATGAATTCTATTATGATTATTGCAGAAAAAATGTAAAAATTAAATTCAATGGAACTGACAAAAGATAGTAAAATAAGTGAGGTAGTAGCAAATGATTATCGTACGGCAAAAGTTTTTAAAAATCATTCCATAGATTTTTGTTGTCAAGGAAATCGGAGCTTAACATCGGCTTGTGAAGATAAAAATATAGCAGTTGAGCAGATTTTGGATGAATTAAAAACTATTTTGAGTGATTCAACTGATGATACTTCCGGTTTTAATTCTTGGCAATTAGATGAATTAGCAGAATATATTGAGAAAAAACACCATCGTTATTGTGAAGAAAAAATAACAGAAATAAAACCCTATTTAGAGAAAATCACACAGGTTCATGGTCAAAACCATCCGGAATTATATGAAATTTCAGCAATTTTCTCCGAAACAGCCGGACAAATGTCTGCACACATGAAAAAAGAAGAATTATTGATTTTTCCATTCATTAAAAGATTAGTGAAATTAAAAGAAGAAGGAGGAAAATTGCCAAAAGCAAGATTCAATTCTGACCAAAATCCTATTGATTTGATGTTGAAAGACCATAATGACGAGGGTGAACGTTTCAGAAAAATCAGAGAATTAAGTAAAAATTATGAGATTCCGGAAGACGCTTGTTCAACTTATCGGGTAAGTTTAGCATTGTTGCATGAATTTGAAGAAGATTTGCATGAACATATTCATTTAGAAAACAATATATTATTTCCAAAATCCATAGCATTAGAAAAGGAATTGGTATGAGAAATTTAGCAATAAAACGGATTTATGAAACTGCTTCAGACGAAGACGGTTATCGTATTTTGGTAGATCGAATCTGGCCACGTGGAATTTCTAAAGAAAAAGCAAAATTAGACGAATGGCTCAAAGATATTGCACCTTCAACCGAATTGCGGAAATGGTTTAATCATGAAGCCGAAAAAGCAGATGAATTTGCCGAATTGTACAAAAAAGAATTGAAAGAAAAACAGTCTGAACTGACTCATATCCGGGCACTTTGCGAAAAACAAAAAGTTACCTTACTTTATGCCGCTAAAACGGCAGAATTAAGTCAGGCGATTGTTATTGAGAATTTATTAAATGAAAAATGAAATGAATAGCGAAGTTTTTACTCATACAAAGCCAAGAGTTTTGCAACATTTTAGCCAGGAACATAAGGTTGTAGGGCTGTTAAGTATGCGAATACGACAAGGCTTCAAAAAAGAAATAGAATTAAAACGAATAAAAAAATATGTTGATTGGGTATTTGAAGAGCAATTAATCCCTCATTTTGAAGATGAAGAAAAATTTTTGTTGAGTTTTCTTCCTGATGATGATAAAATTAAAAAAAGAACACTTGCTGAACATCGAAAATTAAAACGTTTATTGGATGATAATAAAGACCTTAACCGTTCTCTGAGCTTGTTTGAAGAATTATTGGATTTGCACATACGTTTTGAAGAACGGGTTTTGTTTAACCATATCCAACAAACAGTTTCACCCGAACAATTAAAGAAACTCAATGAAAATCATAAACTGCCTCTTCGGGATAAAGCTTGGGATGATTGCTTTTGGGATTAAATTAATTTTAAAATTAGCAGAAGTCGCAGGCTAATTGTTTTTATATTTCCAAAATACAAAGTACTTTTAAACTTTGAATTGAATCAAAATGGAAACTTTAAAAATAATCAGTAGCAGTTACATCAACCATAATGTAAAACGTTTTGTCTTAGCCAAACCCGAAGGATTTGTTTATCGTCCCGGTCAATCCGGATTATTTTCAATTAATTTACCCGGTTGGGAAAACGAAACTCGACCTTTTACCTTTACTTCTTTAAATGCTTGGCCGTATTTGGAATTGATTGTAAAAATTTACAAAGAAAATAAAGGAGTAACACTTGAAATGGATAAACTGAACGAAGGTGCAGAACTGTTGCTGCATGAAGTATTCGGCTCGATTCAGTACAAAGGCCCCGGGATTTTTATTGCCGGAGGAACCGGAATTACTCCTTTTATTTCCATTTTCAGAGCACTTTATTTCAGTGGAAATCTACGAAATATTGGATTGCTTTATTCCAATCAAACTCAGGATGATGTTATCATGGGAGAAGAATTATACAAAATGTTGGGACCGGCTTTCTTAAATGTTTTTACTCGTCAAGGAGTGATTGGATTTGCCGAACGGAAAATCGATCGCCGATTTTTGATTGAAACTATTCGGGATTTCAATACTAATTTTTATGTATGTGGTCCGCAGAGCTTTACTGAAAATATTGGACGTTATCTGATGAGTTTAGGTGTAAATCCGGAATCGCTTATTGTATAAAATATAAAACCGATTCAAAATCTGAATCGGCTTTGAAAAAGAAAAATTCAGTTTATTTTATTAAGGAAAAATACCCAATTCTTCATAAGCAATACCGATTTTATTAATGGCACAAATAAAAGCAGCGGTTCGCATATCCGGAATATTAGGTGTGTTTTTATAAATTTCTCTGACTTCGTTGAATGCACCAATCATGGTATCTTCTAATCCGGAATAAACCAAATCAATTTCATTTGGTCCGTGCAGCATGACTTTTCTTTCCATCTCATTCATTCTTTTTCCGGTCATATTTTCTAATGAATAAATGATTTCAGCATACATATTCTCACTGAAACGTTTTTCCAATCGACCATAACGGACATGACTCAGATTTTTCAGCCATTCAAAATACGAAACAGTTACTCCACCTGAGTTTAGGAAAGTATCCGGAATGACAAGCACACCTTTTTGAATCAAAATTCTATCTGCTTCGGAAGTGATAGGACCATTGGCAGCTTCGCCGATGATTTTTGCTTTGATATTAGGTGCATTTCCTTCATGAATTACACCTTCTAATGCGGCCGGTATAAGGATGTCGCATGGAAGTTCTAATCCCATGACCGAACCTCCTTCTACATTTTTTGCTCCCGGAAAATCAAGAATGGATTTAGTAGTTTTACGATGTTCCATTACAGCTTCTAAATCTAAGCCTTTTTCATTATAAATTGCTCCTTCGTACTCGATTAAACCAACCAAAACAGCTCCTGCTTCCTGAAAATATTTTGCGGTATGATAACCTACATTTCCCAATCCCTGAATGACTACTTTTTTTCCTTCAATTCCTGTTTCTAAACCTAAGATTTTCATATCTTCAATCATAGAACAAGCTTCTCTGATACCATAATAAACACCTAATCCGGTTGCTTCTTTGCGTCCTTGTACACCGCCCTGAGAAACCGGTTTTCCGGTAACACAAGCTTGTGCATTCAGTTCGCCGGGATGAAGGGAAGAATAAGTATCCACAATCCAACTCATTTCACGTGCACTGGTTCCGTAATCAGGTGCCGGAACATCAATTCCCGGTCCGATGAAATTCTTATTAGCCAATTCAGAAGTATAACGACGGGTAATCTTTTCTAAATCTCCAACTGAATATTTACGGGCATCTAATTTAATTCCTCCTTTAGCACCACCAAAGGGTACATTGACAATGGCACATTTATAAGTCATTAAAGCAGCGAGAGCCATTACTTCATCTTGGGTGACATTTAAACTGTAACGGATGCCACCTTTGCAGGGAAGTTTGTGATGTGAGTGCTGAACCCGGTAGGCTTCAAAAACCTCAACTTCATTGCCTATTCTGACTGGAAATTTAATGCTGAGAATTGAATTGCACGCTTTGATTTGTTTGAGAATCCCTTTTTCAAATCGGGTGAATTCTGAAGCTTTGTCAAAATTGTGTTCTACTGTTTGAAAGAAATTTAGTCCTTTTTTCTTTCTGTCATTGTTATTATTTTCGGTTGTCATAAATATTTAATTAATGTAATTGAATATATTTTTTGGATTTTTAAACTCCTGTTTTCCAAATATATAATTATCTCATATTCTGTTTAGAATATGTACTGTCAAGCATATTAATTAAATATCCAATAAATAACAATTTGGTTATTACCCATAGATGAAAGAAACTGAAATTCAAAAATCAATACTAAAGTAGTGATATTTTTTTTAGAATTTTGGAAAAAATAATTTTTTTTAATTCTTTTTTTTTAATATTTCTATTTTTAGAATTGATTAATTAGCTCTAAAGTAGTTTTAGTAGGCAATCTATACGGTGTTTGATATTGAAAGTTGTTAAAAATTCAGTTTTCCCGGTTCAATTTCCACCGGATTTTTTTCAGGAAAAAATAAAGGAGCGGTTAAGTTTCCTTTTAAATAAACTTCACCCTTTTTCACTTCCAACCAACTTCCTTCTCGTAATCCTAAAACTGCTTGTGAATTGAATTTATGAAATTCCTTAATTCGGGTTTCACGCGTTTCTCCTTTGTGTTTGGAAGTCGGATCCGGATCTAAATAATGTGGATTAATATTGAAAGGCAAAAATCCGAGTGCATCAAAACTTGGTGGATAGACAATCGGCATATCGTTGGTTGTACCAATAGTCAAACCACATAAATTACTTCCGGCACTCGTTCCCATATATGGAATTCCGGCGGCAACAACTTCTTTTAAATCTTGAATCAAATCCAGTTCATACAAAGTTTTTAACAACAAAAAAGTGTTTCCACCTCCGGTAAATATAGCTTTTGCCGAATGAATAGCTTCCTTTGGATTGGAAAACTCATGAATTCCTTTGACTGAAATCCCTTTTTGAGCAAATGCTTTTTTTGGATTTTCTGTATAAGCCTCAAAACTAATGCCTGACGGACGTGCATAAGGAATAAACAGAATTTCATCGGTTTGTAAAAAATTAACGGTTTCGTCCAAGATATAAGCCAAATAGCTACTTCCGTAAACGGTACTTGTACTGGCTGCTAAAATTCGATAATGAGGAGATAAATTCATAAAATTTTTTCAAATAAAGATTGCTTCGTTTCAAGTTTTTTCATTGTGTTTGGGTATATTTACAACGAAGATATTTTGTGCGAAAACTTTCAAAACTATTGATTTTTGTTGAATTGAAAAAGTAAAAAAGAGGAAAACTAATTTTTAAAATGAAACGAACGATTGTACATTGTGATTTGGATTCTTTTTTTGTGAGTGTTGAACGATTACTCCATCCGGAATTGAACGGAAAACCGGTGATTGTGGGAGGGAAAAGTTGTCGTTCTGTGGTAGCTTCTTGCAGTTATGAAGCTCGGAAATTCGGAGTTCATTCTGCTATGTCCGTTCAAAAAGCACTTCGTTTGTGTCCGGAAGCTATTGTAGTTCAAAGTGATTTTAGTGTTTATTCTTCTCATTCAAGACAAGTTACACAAATCATTCGGGAAAGTGCGCCTATAGTGGAAAAAGCAAGTATTGATGAGCATTATCTTGATTTAAGTGAAATGGATAAATACCGAAATATTTGGAAATGGGTAAAAGAACTTCGGCAACAGATTATGAAAGAAACAGGTTTGCCGATTTCTTTTGGAATGGCCAATACTAAAACTACGGCAAAAATAGCGACCGGAGAAGCCAAACCTTGTGGAGAATTAAAAATAGAACCGGGAAAAGAAAAAGAATTTTTAGCTCCTTTACTGATTCAAAAAATCCCGATGGTAGGAGAGAAAACCTGTATTCAATTGCAAAATCAAGGAATTTTTACTTGTGCCGATGTGCAAAAAATGGAGCAAATTGAATTACAGCAACTTTTAGGAAAACACGGTGTGAAAATCTGGCAAAAAGCCAATGGTGTTTATAACAGCCCGGTAGTGCCGTTTCGGGAACAAAAAAGTATGAGTAAAGAAACTACTTTTTTGAGCGATACAAAAGATGATAATTTACTAAAACAGACTTTGGCTCAATTGGTTAATGAGTTGGTTTTTGATTTAAGAAAAGAGAAAAAACAAACGACTTGTGTAGCAATAAAAGTTCGATATGAGGATTTTTCAACTTATACGCGACAAAAACAAATTCCGGCGACTGATTTGGAAACGGTTATTTTTCAAAACTGCAAAGAATTATTTTTTAATTCGGTGAATAATTCAAGATTGGTGCGTTTGGTAGGAGTGAAGTTCAGCAATTTAGTTCAGGAAAACCGACAATTGGACTTATTTTATTCACCATCCAAAGAAAAAAAATTGAACCAAACAATCGATGAATTGCGCTCCCGGTATGGGATTCAGTCGGTGAATCGGGGAGATGGATTTGTGGAAAAGGAATAGAAAAAGCAACTTTATAAAAAATAATTGAAAAAATTCACCAAATCATTTTGCACTTTAAAAAAGAGTTATATTTTTGCATTGACAAAATTGTCAAACAAATTAGTTAAACAAATTTGGTAAAATGTCAAAATTAGAAAAAGATAAAGAAACCGAAGAATTGATTCTTTCAACAGTAAAAAATCTGTTTTTTAAAGAAGGAAAATTTGGAGCAACTACACAGGAGATTGCGGACAAAGCAGGAGTAAATCGTACGTTGATTAATTATTATTTCAGATCAAGAGACAATTTATTTCAACAAATTTTTAAAGATGCTTTGGAACGGGAAGATGAGTTCAGAAACCAATTGATAACCTCTGATTTACCATTTCGTGAAAAAATCGAAAATTACATTGATGCTTCCATTCAAAAAGCTTTGGATTATCCCTATTTGGAAGCTTATATTGTTTCGTGTATCAACGATGGTAGTTATTACCAATTAGAACGGGATTGGGATTCACTTTTGTATCATTTTAATAAAGATTTTTCAGAAGAAATAGAAAAAGGAAATATTGAAAAAATGGAGCCGATTCAATTTATATTGAACATGGCATCGTTAACTTCCTTCCCTTTATCAATGCGTCCTCTGATTCAGTCTGCAATGAATTTTTCAACTGAAGAATACGATCGCATTATTGCCAATAGAAAAAAAATCATAATGAAAATACTATTTAAAAATTAGTAAATGAAACCAAAAATTATAATCTATTTGTTAGTAAGTCTTTTAGCGTTTCCGGTGCAAGCGCAAGAAACCGAAAATTTATCACTTTCAACCGCAATTATCTATGCTTTAGAAAATAAAATTGAAGCCAAGCAAGCTCAATTGCAAATTGAAAACAGTGAATATTTAATTCAGGAAGCCAGAGCAGGTGCTTTTCCAAATATCAGTGCCAATGGTGGCATCACCTACAATCCTATTTTACAAGAAACGGCTATTCCGACTTCTTCTTTTCCGGGTTTTGATACCGGTCAACCTTTTTTGATTATGCAAATGGGTCAAAAATGGACTTCGGTAGCAGGAGTTAGTTTACAACAAAACTTGTTTGACCAAACGGTTTTTACCGGATTAAAAGCAGCAAAAACAACGAGGGAATTCTATCGAATTAATGCAGAATTAACAGAAGAACAAATCATTGAAAAAGTTGCCAATGCCTATTATAATGTATTCATTCAAAAAGAACAGTTAAAAACCATTGAAAACAGTTATGAAAATATGGCTCAAACTCGTGATGTGATTAAGAGTTTGTATGACAATGGTTTAGCTCGTGAAATTGATTTAGATAGAGTTGATGTTCAATTGGCAAATTTAGCTGCAACTCGTTTGCAATTGGTTAATCAAATCAGTATCAATGAAAATGTATTGAAATTTTTAATCGGAATGCCGATTGAGCAAAAAATTCATTTAGTAGAAGATGATTTTCAGGTAGAATCTCTTTTGTTAGAAGATGAAATCAATACTGAGAACCGGGTAGAATTTCGTTTATTAAAAAAACAAAATGAATTGTTGACTTTACAAAAAGAAGCAACACAGGCAGCTTATTATCCAAAATTGTCCTTGACGGCAAGTTATAATTACTTAGGACAAGGCGATCGTTTTCCTATTGGAGCCGGTTTGGAAAAAGGAGTATATTGGTCAGATTTCTCAGCGATTGGATTGAATTTGTCTATTCCTATTTTTAGTGGATTTGGAATTAAAGCAAAAGTAAATCAAGCTGATATTCAAATTCGGGAAAACGAAATTCAAATGAAAGATACCCGATTGGGATTGGATTTGGAATACCAAAATGCAAAAATACAAATCGAAAATATGTACATTTTATTGGAAGATCAACAACAAAATGTAGATTTAGCACAAAAAGTACTTGATAATACAAAAGCCAATTACCGTTTAGGTTTAGCAACTCTGACAGAGTTATTAGAAGCTGAAAATGCTTTGGTCAGCGCACGGAATAATTATTCCAATGCCGTACTTCAATTTAAATTAGCAGAAGTTCAATTATTAAAATCAAAAGGAGAATTAAATACATTAAAACAAGAATAAAAAGCATTATGAAAATTGTTAAAATAATTATATGGATAGTCGTAGGCCTTGCTTTAATTGCATGGGCGGGTGTGACATTGAAAAATAATAAAGCTAAATCGGAAGCAGAAACTCAAATTGTTGCCAAAGGTGTGGACAGTATTGCTGTGGACATTGCTCAGGTTTCTTATAAGGTACTTAACACTGATTATTTAGCAAACGGAACATTTGAACCGATTCAGGAATTAGAATTTCCTTCAGAAGTAAGCGGAAAAGTCTTAAAAGTTCTTGTTTCGGAAGGTGATTATGTAAAAACAGGGCAAACTTTGGCAATTATTCGTTCCGATCAGCAATCTATTGATTTAAGTACGGCAGAAGCAATTTATCAGAATGCTTTAGCAGAAAATCAGCGTTTTGAACGCGCTTTAGAATCAGGTGGTGTTACCCAACAACAAGTTGAATCCACTCGTTTATCATTGAAAAATGCAAAAGCACAATGGGAACAAGCCAAAATTAAAATGGGCGATTTGCACATCAAAGCCAGTATAAGCGGAATTGTTAACCAACGTTGGATTGAACCGGGTTCTTATGTTTCTCCGGGAACCAAATTATTTGATATTGTGAATGTTTCCAATTTAAAATTACGAGTGAATGTTGATGAAAATCAAATTGTTAAATACAAAGTAGGCGATATTGTACAAGTAAAAGCAAGTGTTTATCCGGAACGGGAATTTACTGGAAAAATCACGTTTATTGCTCCTAAAGCTACTTCTTCTTTAAATTTCCCGGTGGATATTCAAGTAGCCAATACGTCTTCCAATGAATTACGTGCCGGAATGTACGGAACAGCTGTGTTTTCTTCACAAGATGATGAAACCAAAGCCACACCGGTTTTAGTTGTACCAAGAACGGCTTTTGTTGGTGGTTTGAACCAAAGTGAAGTTTTTGTGATAAAAGATGGAAAATCCTATTTAACTAAAATTTCCATTGGACGGAATTTTGGAGATTGGATTGAAGTATTGGGCGGTGTACAGGAAAATGAAACTGTGGCAACCAGTGGACAAATCAATCTGAATGACGGTTCAAACGTAAAAATTGTTAACTAATTTAATCCAACTGAAAACAAATGAATTTACCAGGAATATCCATTAAAAGACCTACTTTAATCGTTGTATTATTCACGATTCTTACTTTAGGAGGTTTGTTTTCTTATTCGAAGTTAGGCTATGAATTAATCCCTAAATTTGAAGTCAATGTCATCACGATTTCAACGATTTATCCGGGAGCTTCACCTTCAGAAATTGAAAATACCGTTACGAAAAAAATAGAAGACGCAGTTTCTTCTATGGAAAATATTAAAAAAATCGAATCCAAATCCTATGAAAGTGTTTCAACGGTGATGGTTCAGCTAAATCCCGGTACAGATACAGATTATGCTTTGAATGATGCACAACGGAAAGTGAATGCGATTTTGTCGGATTTACCCGATGATGCTGATGCGCCTTCTTTGGTGAAATTTTCTATTTCGGATTTGCCGATTATTAATATTGCAGCTACTGCCAATATGAATAATCAGGAATTTTATGATTTATTGGACAAGAAGATAGAACCGGTTATTTCTCGTGTTCCCGGTGTGGCACAAGTGAATTTAATTGGTGGACAAGAACGTGAAATTCAGGTGAATATTGACCAGAAGAAAATGGAAGCTTATGGATTGTCAATTCTTCAAATTAGTCAAATGATTCGTTCTTCCAATCTGGACTTTCCTACCGGAAATTTGAAAACAAGAGAAAATACAACCTTGATTCGATTGGATGGAAAATACAAAGATGTTGAGGAATTACGAAATTTAGTTCTGAGCAATCAAGACGGAGTACAAATCCGGTTGAGAGATGTAGCAGAAGTACAGGACACACAAAAAGATGCAACCAAAATAGCCCGTTTAAATCAGGAAAATGCTATTTTGATTCAGGTGATGAAACAATCCGATGCAAACGCTGTTGAAGTGAGTGAGGGAGTAAAAGAAGCCGTTCGTAAAATAGAAGCCGATTATAAAAATGAAAATATTCAGCTTAAAATAGCAAATGACACCTCTGAATTTACTTTGATTGCCGCCAACAATGTGATGTTTGACTTGCTGTTGGCTATATTTTTAGTGGCAGTGGTGATGTTGCTCTTTTTACACAGCTTACGAAATGCTTTTATCGTTATGGTTTCCATTCCGGTTTCGTTGATTGCGACTTTTATTGGTTTGTATTTCTTAGGTTATACCTTGAACTTGATGAGTTTAACAGCTCTTTCTTTGGTAGTTGGAATTTTAGTGGACGATGCTATTGTTGTGGTCGAAAACATTCACCGACACATGGAAATGGGAAAAAGTAAAATAAGGGCAGCTTATGACGGAGCCTCCGAAATTGGATTTACGGTATTTGCTATTACTTTAGTAATTATTGTTGTGTTTTTACCAATTTCTATGAGTGATGATTTAGTGGCAAATATTATCAAGCAATTTGCCGTAACCGTTATGATTGCGACCGGATTTTCATTATTAGCATCTTTTACAGTTGTCCCTTGGCTCTCTTCCCGTTTTGGAAGGTTAGAAAAAATAGACGGACGAAATGCTTTTCAAAAATTTATACTTTGGTTTGAACGAATTATGGATAGGTTCACTCAATGGATTTCCGGAATTTTAAAATGGTCATTAAAATCCAAAGCTACTAAATTAATTACTTTGGGAATAGCCGTTGCTTTATTTTTTGGCTCTCTTTTGTTTGTTAAATTTGGGTATGTTGGAGGAGAGTTTTTTCCAAAAATGGACAAAAATGAATTCTTAGTTCAAATAGAATTACCTAAAGATGCATCTTTGGAACAAACCAATGCTGTTTTACAGGAAACTGAAAAATATTTACGGGAAAAACCGGAAGTAATTGATATGATTACAATGGTAGGTCAGTCCAGTAAAGGATTTGGAGGAACTCAAGCAACTTCTTACCAAGGAGAAATTCATGTCATTTTAGTTGATAAAAATGAAAGGGAAGATAATACTTTTGTGTATGCTGCTAAAATTCGACGGGAGTTAGAAGAAAAATTAGTAAAAGCAAAAGTCAGTACAACTCCGGTAGGAATGATGGGAGCAGATGATGCACCACTTCAGTTGGTTGTTGTAGGAGCTTCTTTGGATACTGCAATGGAATTTGCTCAAAAAGCAGAAGAAGAGCTGCGCAAAATAGCCGGAGCCGCTGAAATAGAATTATCAGTAGAAGAAGGGAATCCGGAAATTAAGGTTCAGGTCGATCGGGATAAAATGATGAGTTTGGGATTAGATTTAGCAACCGTAGGAGGTACTATGCAAACAGCATTCAGTGGGAATACCGATGGGAAATTCAGAGCCGGAGAATATGAATACGATATTAATATTCGTTACGACCAATTCGACCGTTCTAACAGTCGGGATGTTGAAAATTTGATTTTTATTAATAACCAAGGGCAACAAATCCGATTGAGTCAGTTTGCCAATGTATTGGAAAGTTCAGGACCGAGTGTTTTGGAACGAAGAGATAAATCACCTTCTGTTAGCGTAAAAGCTCAAGTGGTAGGCCGTCCGGTAGGTGATGTGGCTGCAGAATGGGAACTTGCTTTTTCTCAATTGGAAAAACCAAGTGGTGTAAGTTATATGTGGGGAGGAGATATGGAAATGCAGGAAGATGGATTCGGAACTTTAGGAATCGCACTTTTAGCTGCTATTATTTTGGTTTACTTAGTGATGGTGGGACTGTATAATAGTTATGTTTATCCGTTTGTTATTTTATTTTCAATTCCGTTAGCCTTGGTGGGAGTAATGATTATTTTGGCATTGACCAATAATTCCATCAATATATTTACCATTTTGGGAATGATTATGTTGATTGGATTAGTTAGTAAAAATGCAATTTTATTGGTGGATTTTGCCAATCATCGTAAAGAAGCCGGTGAAAGTACGTTTAATGCACTTATTCAAGCTAATCATGCCCGATTCAGACCAATTTTGATGACGACGATTGCCATGGTATTTGGTATGATACCGATTGCGATTGCAAAAGGAGCAGCGGCTGAAATGAATAATGGTTTGGCTTTGGTAATCATTGGAGGTTTGATTTCTTCTTTATTTTTAACTTTGATTATTGTTCCGGTGGTGTATTCTATTTTTGACGGATTAATTCGTCGGTTTGGAAAAAAAGAAGAAATAAATTACGAAGAAGAAATGCACGCTGATTATACTGAAATTAAGTAGAAAAGAAGCATACAGATTAGTAGATAATTTTAAACAATTCTTAGAAAATCATTTTAGTTTTAGGTTTAGAACCAAAATTAAAATGATTTTCTTTTTTTAACCTGAATATTGTTTTATTGTAAGTTTTATGTTTTAATCCTTGGAATCAAGAGGAAAAAGATGGAGAGAAGTATTACCACTATTCCACAAACAACAAAAATCGTATAAACTGAAACACTTCCCGAAATAAATCCAACTAAACTGTAACTCAATGGCATAACGGCATAAACTATAGTATAGAGTACAGCAAAAAATCGACCTTTCATTTCATCCGAAACTTCATTATGAAATAAAGAAAATGCAATGGTATTTACATAAGAAATCATCAAACCGATGACAAATAGAGCGATGATAATTCCTGACAAAAAACCTGTATTTCCAATCGCAATGAATCCTAATCCAAGTATTACAGAAGCTCCGAATATTTTCGGATAAACTTTATGCGTACTGATTTTAAAACTTAATACAATGCTGATAATCAGTGCCCCAACTGCAAGTGAAGTTTCTAATAAAGCAAGTACATCCGGACCTTTTTGTAAACCGTCTTTTACCAAGATGGGTAATAAAACTAAGAGGGGAGAGAGAAATAAATTGGTAATGCCGAACAAAATCAGTAAACTTTTGACCGGTTTGTGTTTTGACAAATAACTTATTCCTTCTTTAAATTGTTTTAAAAATGGCATTTTAACAGTGATTGCCGACAAATCGGTTTGAATGGCAGAAACAAAAAATAAAGAAACCAGATAAGAAATTGTATTGAATACAAAAGCACCTTCAATTCCGATTATAGTGATAAGGATACTTCCAATCAAACCACCCAGTACAGCCGATATTTGGGCTACCGATGAATTGGTTGAAACCGCTTTGGGTGTATCTTCTTTTTCGGTCATGAAGCTGATGGATGATTGAGTTGCGGTATCGAACAAAGGAACGCATAAAGCTTGTAAAAAAGTGATAGAATAAAGAATTATAAGACTCAATTGGTTTGTAATCAGTAATAAA